>CAZSVD010000354.1:0-2394 GCA_964610145.1 uncultured bacterium
CAGCCGTACATGCTTCAGTACCTGAATAAACGCATCGGGAGTATGCGCGTAATCCACAAAGACATGGACAGATTTATGCGGCACCCGTTCCATACGTCCGGGAATAAACGGAATTTTCGAAAGCGGCAAAGCAAATTCACGCACGTTAAACCCAAGCAAATCAAGACCCGCCAAAACCGCCGTACAGTTGGAGATGTTGTAATGCAGCGGCAATTGAATTTGAAAAGGCTCACGGTTACCTCGAAAGGCCAATTCAAATTTGCAGCCATTCAAAGACTCCTGAATATTCACGGCCTGATAATCCGCCGTTGACTCGGTACTGAACGATTTTGCGCGCGGAAACTCGGCCAACAATCGCCGTCCATAAGGACAATCACGATTAATAAGCATATGTTTAGGCTGATAATCCGAGAATAATTTTCGTTTGGCCTGAAAATAGGATTCGAGGTCATGATGATAATCCAGATGATCCTGCGTCAGCTGAGTAAAAATAGCCAAATCAAAATGAAGTCCGGCAACGCGGCGCTGCTCAAGCGCATGCGAAGAAACTTCCATGGAGACATACTTCGCTCCCTGAGATGCCATTTCCGCAAGCAAAGGAATCAAAGTTTCAGGACCCGGCGTGGTATTTCCCGACTCCCGCGTTCCGGATGGTAATTCGTAAGATAAGGTTCCAATTGTTCCCGCTTTAAATTGGGTCGACAGCAAGCGGTAAAGCAATTGCGTAATCGTGGTCTTCCCATTCGTTCCCGTAACTCCCAAAAGAGAAAGCGTTGTGTCGGAAAAATGATACCAACGTTTCAAAAGCTCCGGAAATAACGCCTGTGTATCCGTAACCCGTATCCCAATCACATTTTTGGGAATAATAATGCTGTCCTTCTCATAAACAATGGCAGCAACACCCCGCGAAGCAACCCCCGCAATAAAATCATGCCCGTCTTGTTTGGCTCCACGGCAAGCCACAAAAAGATCTCCCGCTCCCGCATCGCGCGAATCTTTGGTGATTTTTGAAATCAGCGCGGAATCCGTCCAATTTATTTTTTCTAAAATAGCAACGGAATCAAAAAGCGCGGAAAGTTTCATGAGCGCTTCGCCTCATGGCTATGGATTTGAAGTTGATAATTCGGCGCAACCAAATCAACGGTATCAATATCCTGAATACCTTCATTAGAAAAATTAAGTGCGAGACGAAGACGGGTCGTTGTCACTTTATCAACACCGGTCTTACGTAGCCAATCCCCCAAAAAGCGCAACTGGGCTCCGTCCCCTTTCGCGTGAATGGCCCAAATGCGGTCCCGGAGCCAAATCCGAGGATCGACTTCGATTTCAAAATCACCTTTCTCAAGCGCAATCTTCTGATCCCAAACCAGGGAAGCCTGATCAATTTTAACTTTGGGCTTGAATAAGGAAAATGTTTTGCGACCGTCAACGTGGGTTGCGTATTTTTTTTCGAAGTGTTTTATAAAAAAAAACGGCAAGGCCACCATGGCACTCATCCAAAGCAGCAGGAGCAGAATAAGAAAAGCTAAAATGCCGCGAATCATGGATTTGAAAAGAAATTAAATCTGCAGGCAAGCGCTTGAGTCATCAGGCTGCCTTAATCTTCAAACGCTGCGGGTTTGAAAAAAGAAATACAAAGCAACAAACGCGGATAAAAACGTGAGTCCCGTCATCAAAAGGTACACGGGTGAAAGATTAAAAGACGCATTCGAAGCTGAAGGAGTTTCAGCGGTAATTTCAGATGCCACATGCTCCGGTTTTTTGATTTGAATGCCAAGTCCCATTTTATCTCCGATCCGCAGATGTTAAGTGAGCTGAATCTACCCCGGCCCGTCGGACGAGGTTCTGAATCTTGTGTAAAATAGCATCGTTTCGGACGACTTTCAAGAACGTGTCAACAACCTCCCCGTCAAACTGGGTTCCTTTGTGAATTTCAATCTCATGCAGGGCTTCTTCCACAGTCTTGGGCCGGCGATAATGCCGTTTTGAAAGCATCGCCGTAAAAGAATCCACAACCGATACGATGCGGGCGCCGATAGGAATTTGATTTCCCTCAAGCCCCTGGGGATACCCTTTTCCGTCAAATCGCTCATGACGATGAAGAATGATCGGCAATGCCGGTTTCAGGGAGGACATGGATTTAAGTAAATTAGCAGCCTTCATGGGTAAGCTGCGAACGGCGCGGAATTCCCGCTTGCTCAAAGGCTCGTTCTTTTCGAGGCTTAAATCAGGCTGAACGAGCTGTCCCACATCCAAAAGCAAAATGCCGCGCTCAAGGTTAACCATATCGTTTCCGGTGAGCCCCATTCGCTTCGCTACTTCTAAACTGATTTCTGAAACCACCTCAAGATGAGAGCGGTCTTTTCCAAATTGCTGCTCCAAAAGCCCGGTAAT
>CAZSVD010000355.1:0-2567 GCA_964610145.1 uncultured bacterium
AAACCGTTGAACAGATCGAAAAAGATTGCGACCGCGATTATTTTATGTCGGCAACCGAAGCACGTGATTATGGGCTTGTGGATGTGGTTGTGACGAATAACGCGGAAATCAAAAAGAAATAAATTCTTAATCGAGTAAAGAGGGCCATTTTGTGAAAATTCTTGTTTCAGATCCTTTGGGAAAAGGCGGTATGGACATTCTTCGCCGTGAGAAGAATCTTGAGATTGACGAGAAGACAGGTTTAAAACCTGAAGAACTCAAAAAAATTATCGGTCAGTATGACGCGATTTTGATTCGCAGCGGAACCAAACTCACCAAAGAATTGTTGCAGGCCGCCAAAAAATTAAAAGTGGTCGGCCGCGCCGGTGTCGGTGTGGATAACGTGGATGTCGAAACCGCGACCCAAATGGGAATCGTGGTGATGAATACTCCCGAAGGCAATACGATCTCCACCGCGGAACATACTTTTTCCATGTTGATGTCGGTGGCGCGTAATATTCCCCAGGCGGATGCCTCGGTGAAAGCGGGAGAATGGAAGCGTCAGCAGTTTATGGGAACCGAACTTAAAGACAAAACTTTGGGTGTGATTGGTTTTGGTCGTATCGGACGCGAAGTCGCGAAGCGCGCGCTCGCGTTTAACATGAAAATTTTGGCGTATGATCCTTTTATTTCTGCGGGTGCTTTCAAAGAAATACCGGCGGAATTTGTAGATGTACAAACGATTTTAAAAAACGCTGATTTTATTACGGTGCATACTCCGCTGACCAAGGAAACGAAGTATCTGATCAATTCTGAAACGATCAAGCTTTGTAAGAAGAGTGTCCGTCTTGTGAATTGCGCGCGCGGCGGAATTATCGAAGAGAAAGCATTACATGCGGCTCTCAAAAACGGACAGGTTGCGGCCGCGGCCTTTGACGTTTTTGAAGAAGAACCTCCGGTTAATAATCCGCTTTTGAAGCTTCCAAACTTTATCTCAACTCCGCATTTGGGCGCGGCTACGACCGAGGCTCAGGAAAACGTGGCGGTGGACGTCGTGAAGCAGGTTGTGGATGCTTTGGCGGGGCGTGAAATTCGTAATGCTGTGAATCAGCCTAATCTTGATTCTGAGACATTGAAAAATTTAAAACCGTGGATCACGCTCGCGGAAAAAATGGGTTTGCTTTATACCCAGCTTTTTTCGGGCAGCTTTAAAAATGTGACCATCCGTTTCGGGGGAGATCCGGGAAAGTATAAGCCGACGGCGATGACGATTTCCCTTTTGAAGGGAATGCTTTCGCCGATTTGCGGTGATACTGTCAATTTCGTGAACGCTCCGAGTGTTGCGAAAGAACGCGGTATTAGCGTTACGGAATCACGCAGCGATCAAAAAACGGATTTCACCAGTTATATTGAAGTGGAAGTTGAAAGCGGTAAAGAAAAAAATACCATCATGGGGACTCTTTTTGAAGGAAGCGCCCGTGTTGTGCGCATTAATGAGTTTCAAGTGGATGTTGAACCGAACGGAACGATTCTTTTTATTAAGAATGAAGACCGTCCGGGCGTTGTCGGCAAACTCGGAACGCTTTTGGGGCAGGCCAAGGTCAACATTGCTGAAATGTCGCTTGGGCGCATTCATAAAGGCAATAAAACTTATGCCATGACGATTATCAACACGGACAATGAGATTCCCGCAAAAGTTGTGAAGCAAATTGAAAAATTTGATCCTGTCATTGACGTGAAAGTCACCAAGCTATGAGCAATCGCGTACAGTCATATTTCGCTTCTGCGCTAAAGCGCAACCAGCGCTTGCAACAGAATAAGTGGGCTTCGTATGAGTAATCGGGTGTTAATAGGCGCGCAATGGGGCGACGAAGGCAAAGGTAAGGTTATTGACTTTCTTGCACGTCAAAGCGACGTGATTGTTCGCTACCAGGGCGGGCATAACGCCGGGCATACGGTTAAGTTTGGTAAGAAAAAGTTTGTCCTCCATTTGATTCCCTCCGGCATTTTTCACCGCGGTAAGGTTTGTATTATTGGCGGCGGAGTGGTTCTTAATCCGCACGCGTTTCTTGAAGAAGTGCATATGCTTGAAAAGGCCGGTATCAAAGTCAAAGGCCGGTTATTTATCGCAGATCAGGCGCATCTGATTATGCCTTATCATGGGTTGCTTGACGGGCTTCGCGAAGAGCATGCTCATCCCGGCCGCGCGATCGGAACCACCAAAAAAGGGATCGGGCCTTGCTATACCGACAAAATGGCGCGTATCGGAATTCGTTTAGCCGATTTACGGTCCGAAGATTATTTTCGTTCCCGACTTGAATTTATTTTGAATGAAAAGAATGAATATCTCAAAAAAATTTACGGCGCTAAACCGCTTTCATTCGAATCTATTTTTAAAAATTATTGGAAAATTCGTTCCGAAATTCTTTCTTTCGCGATTGACGGTCCGAAATATTTGAGCGATTCCGTCAAAAAGAAAAGAGAAATTCTTTTTGAAGGTGCGCAGGGAACTTTGCTGGACGTGGATCATGGAACTTATCCATTTGTGACTTCTTCCAACGCGACGGTGGGCGGAGCGATGACCGGTT
>CAZSVD010000356.1:0-4672 GCA_964610145.1 uncultured bacterium
CCGATTACGATTAACGCCAATGTGGTGGTCGACATCCGCGGTTTGAAGCAAACCGCCAATAATATTGAAGATATGGTTGCCCAAGGAGGCCAGAAATGAAAAAACTCGCGCTTTTAATCACAACACTCACACTGATCGCCCAAACCGGGTTTGCCGCTAATTACGATATCAAAGAAATGACACCCGAAGTGCGTGATGCGCTTGCCGGCCGACAAACCCGCTACGCTCAATTGCAAGCCGCCAAGAGATCCGGCGCCGTGCATGAAACAAATAACGGGCTTGTTACAGGCGCTGAACCTTTGACAAGCGAAGAAAATCACGACCGCATGGTGATTTATCAAACCATCGCTCAGCAAAATAATTTGGGTCAGGCAGGTTTGTCGCAGATTCAAAGAGCTTTCGCTGAAACTATTCGCGAACGCGACGGTCGTTAAAATTTTTCTGTCACCCTGGGCAACCTTAAAATTGCCCAGGGTAACGAATATTATGCCGCCACTGCGGCAGCTTGTTCTGCTCTCATACTTTGAACAATCGATCTTAATGCAGATACATTGATTGCAATACCGTCACCGCGCAATTGAATCAACTGCGTAATCTGATCAGAACTCACACCCAAAATCTGATTCAGCTTTAGGTCTCTCAACAAAGCATCGCGCAATGCTTGCCCTTTCAACCCTAACCTTGCCGCATGAATTGTGAGCGCTAGTTGGAGAGTCTGCGCGGCTTCTTTTAAAATAGGATCATCCGTCGCCGCGCCGTCAAAATTAAGTTCCAATGCTACAATGTTTCTGACTGTTGCGCTTACTACTCCTGACACTGCTGTCGGGATCGGTTGTTCAGACGTTCTTGCGGCAGCATCCAAATTAACCGTTTGGAAGTTTTCAATTCTCCCTCTGATCATCGATGCCAAAGACGACTCTTTGGTAACCGCAATGGTTCCTGAAAGATTGGAATTGCTAAGAACTTTGACCAATAAATCCGCAAAATTCTTCTGATCTAGTCCGTAATTGGACGTAATGACACCAAACTGAATAGTTTCGCTGGATGCAGAACCTACGCTAGCCGTCTTCAATGATGTTTTAACCATCTGCATCAATTTAATAACATTTGTACGATCCACAAATCCGGAATTTGAGCTACTCTTAGCGGCGCGCGAAATAACTTCATCAATCAATCCATTTTGCAATGCGTCGATAGCCTCATTCGCCTTATCCCCCGAAATTTCAAAAACATGTAATACAGTATCAGTCCCTTCGTTCAATTTAGCCTGATGAGTCATCACGCGAATTACTACCGGCGCTGCTTCTTTTGCTGCAGAACTAATCGCGGCGGAAGAAACCGGCTTTTTATTTTGCGAGCCACGCGATTCGGAGCGAACAACCGGCATTTCCATGTCCGGCACTGAAATTGAGCCATTGGGACGCTGATAAGAATTTAGCGATGCATAAAATCCATCTTTCAGAAAACTGCTATTAGCTTCTAAATAATGATAAACATCAGCATAAGCTCGAAGCTCTTCTCTCTCTTGCTGTAACTCTTTAAATTCTCTTCCGAAGCCAAGGCGTTCTGCATATCGCGATGAAATTTCCACAGCTAATTCATGATTGTATTTATTTATAAGATTGTAAATTTCGATCAAGTGTCTCCAATATGACAAAAACATATTTTGCCCGCGCGTCAGCTCTTCTCCAACACCCATTCGGTCAAGGCCTCCAATCTCCTCAACCATTCCGGCATCTATCAATTTTACAGAACCATCAGAAAAAACCCCCTGCGCATCAAGAGCCAAATCCCGCACCACTAAATTCCGTCTCAGAGTTTCACGATCATTGGCTATTTTTAGATCAAATAAATTCCTCACTTCTTCAAAGTCATCGGACTGCCCATTTCGCAGGAATCTTTCGACTTGATCACGAAGATTGGATTGCGCCTTGCGCTGCACAATAATCCATGGAAGAGTTTGTTTTGCTTCGCCCTTCAATTGAAATTCAAAATTTTTAAACACTTTAAAGTCAGCGGCAACTCCCCCCATTTGGGCCTTTGCACGCTCATAAGATTGACGCGCATAATCAACCCGTTTGACCGCCGTGACTTTTGGAATTTTCAAAACAACATTCCAATTTTTTGGGAAATAGACAAATGTTTGCGCGCCATCCTCGCTAATAACAAAATCGGATGGATTCATGGCTGAGAGCATCTCCTGCAGATTTTCTTGCGTCATCACCGCTCTCGACTCAGAACGAGAAAACTTTACACGATCATATTGAGCGCGAAATTTATCGTCTTTCAAAACCTCATAGGCATCGTTGATCGCCTGTAATTTCGCCACTCGAACAGGATTTAGATCAATTCCCTTAGCAACATTGTTAAACTCCCCGTTAACAAGATCTCGATAAGCTTGCTTGATCGCATCCGCGCTAACTTCACGCGCTTCACCTTGGTTGGTAATGTCCTTAAAACCAAGGTCGGCATAAAAGTCTATCTCTTTGTCGCTCCATTTCGTTAAACTTCTTCGCATAATTTGAGATTGAGGACTCGGCGCTTCTTTTTCATTTTGACGAGCTAATTCAAGCTGAACTCGTTGACGCATATACAATTTCAATAAACCCTCAGTAGTAATTTCAAGCCAAAACTCATAACCATCACTATTTTTAAAATTCCAAGCGGACAGTGTTTTTGACATTTTTACAACGCCGGAACCTGCGCGCACAGCCACCCTTTCGCCTTCCTTCTTTTCATAACGCGCAAAAGTAAAGTATCCCTTATCTTCCCCCCTCGCTATATCTTCCTTTGTAGATTCGACCTCCCCAATTTCATAAAAATATTCACTCCATTTTGCGGGTCTTTTTCCCGGAAAATCAAGATGCACAACATCGCCAGGCTTTAAGGCAACATGCACCCCAGCAAATACTCCGAGAGACGTTACTGGCTCTATCCATCCATCATCTTTCCTATGCGCATACTCATGCGGCTCCCGCGCTTCGGAGCGAGCAAAACTCTTAGCCGAATCCGCTCTGTTTTCCGATCGGCTCACAAGATCTTTCAAAATAACGTCCACCATGGGCTGAAAGGAGCTTGGCCAGAGTTCTTTCTGAATTTGACTATATGTTTTTGCACCGTATTTTTTGATCAAAATCGCTTTCGCTGATTTTTGAATCGCTGATCGCATTTTGCCGCGATTTGGATCATTCAGAATTCTCTGCCAATAATCAACCGCGGAACCCTGGGAGGATAAACCTATCCGCTGTTTCAACTCCGCGCTCAAGCTATCTAAAATCATCTTAAATGCAATTCGATAGGCATGATCCGGATATTCTTCCGTCGCCTTCGTGCCATCCCTTCTCTCCCAACCTTGCGCATTAAACAAAAAGGTTTAATGCGCAAGGTTGGGAGAGAAGGGATGCCACGAAGGCGCCGGAAGAATATCCGGATCATGCCAACCTTGCGCATTAAACAAAAAGGTTTTGATGTTCCAAAAGAAATCAGGCTCAAGCGCCAGACCCACTAAATGCGCAAATGCTTCTCTTTCAGATGCGCTATTTTTTGAAACACTTCTTTCCAAATCCAAACGATGCGCAAACTCATGGAGCACATAATGCAAAACGACAGTCCGCAAGCCCTCTGAATCAAGTCTTTCTCCTCCCATGCCCTGCTGAATATCAAACGCAATAATGTCGGGCTGAAAAGTGATATTTTGATTTGATAAATTATAAGAACCGCCCGTGCGGCTTTTCTTTCTTGCGGCCATGGATTCTTGAAAATCCTGTCTTAACGGCAGCGTATTCATAACTAAAATTCTTGTGCTTTTGTTTGTTGAATCCAAAGCTTGATACCAGCCTAAAACTTGTTTCGGAATTAAATGCCAATAACGCACTCCATTTTCTTCATAGTTACGCACCTGAATGTATAAACCGCGCGGAATCAAAAATTTATCATTGATCTCCTGCCATTTTTCTTCAAAATCTTTCCTTTGACGACTGCCGAGCTTGTCCAAAGCTAACATTTTTTCAATCGTGCTTCGCAGATCATACTCTTCAGGAATCTGACTCAAAATCGCTTCTTGGGTTGTTCCATTCAACTCTGCTCCGGATTGCCCAGTTCGCCAAGACACATTTAAATTAAATAACCCAAGCCAATCTCCCTTGAGCGTGTTTAGTAAATTCGCGTCAGGTTTTATTTCATTTGTTCGATCCATAATTTTGAGACTGGGTTTCCCGGCTCGGAAATTAAAAAAGGCACTTCTCAGGGCCATGGCTACCGCACTCAAAAGAGACACAAGTCCGACTGTGATTGCATTCCAGCCCCATGAACCAGCCCTTGCCGATTCAACTTTGCTGATTTTTTCCGCCCCTCCTTTTAACCGCGATTCGGAGCGGGCAGAATGACCACCGTTAAACAGTTTAGGATACAAATGAAATCGCTCATTTTTTAACAGCTCATCGAGATAGACAACAAAAGCAAACTTTTGCACTTGATTTCCCATAAGCAGCAAATCTTGAATCCGCAAAATCTTTCCATCTTTTGAGAATCCAACGGGTGAATTATTCACAAAATCCTCACGCAACTGGATTAGAAAACCGCGCATTTGTGAGTTGGGGTCAAAATGACTGCGATAATAATCTCGAATCTGTTCTAACTCATCAATAGTCAGCCATCTTAAGTAGCTTAAACG
>CAZSVD010000357.1:0-13651 GCA_964610145.1 uncultured bacterium
TTCTTTGGTAATCAAAGTGCCCTCCCTTTCATTCATCGAATTGCGTACATAAATAGGTACGTTAAAACGTTTACCGACTTCGATTGAACGCGAATGCATTACTTTCGCGCCCAGCGAGGCCATTTCTAAAATTTCATCATAGCTGATCACATCAATTTTGCGCGCTTCAGGAACAATGCGCGGATCGGTCGTGAAAATTCCGTCGACATCCGTATAAATTTCACAGTGCTTCGCGTTTAACGCTTTCGCAAGCGCCACCGCGGTCAAATCAGATCCGCCGCGACCCAGCGTCGTGATTTCACCGCTTTCCGTTTGTCCCTGAAAACCAGCCGCGATCACGATCTTACCTTCTTTAAGCGCTTTTTTAATACGCTCTCCGTTAATATTCTGAATACGCGCCTTGGAATGATGCATATCGGTAGTGATTCCAACTTGCGGCCCTGTAAAAGAAATCGCCGGATGCCCCAATTCTTCGATGGCCATCGCGAGCAATGACATGGAAACCTGCTCTCCTGTTGAAAGCAACATGTCCATTTCGCGATTATTTGGGTTTTTTGAAAGCTGCTCTGACAAAGCGATCAAATCATCTGTCATATCGCCCATCGCCGAAACAACAACAACCACTTGATTGCCTGCTTTTTTAGTTTTAACCACGCGCCGCGCGACATTTTTAATGCGCTCAGCATTCGCAACCGATGAACCACCGTATTTTTGAACAATTAAACTCATGAAAAAATCTCCGGAAAGAATTTAAGATTTAAAAAGCAAATCCATAATTTCAGAAGGCTTGCCCAGCTTGAACTCGGAAGCTTTTGCCGCCAATTCCGTGAACTTTTCAACATCATCCGGAAAAATATTTTTTCCGATGATGGCAAAAGGCACGGGCTCGCGAACATAACTGCGCTCTTCAAACGGAACATTCGTCGCGGGAGTGACCAGCAAACGCGCTTCCACATTCCGCTGCAAATACTCACGGATTTTTGAAAGCACAAAAAAATCCATCGCCTCAAGGCCGCTAACTTTGCCCGACAAATCACCGGCCAACGACGACTCTTCGGCAGAATGGAGATAAACAACCACAAAATCTTTTTCTTCAACCGCTTCATGGAAAGCCTTAACCACGCGCTCGCAATATTCATGAAATTCAAGGCCTTCTTGACGAACTTCCACCGCGGTCAATCCCGTAGCCCGCGCCAAACCAAGCGCGTACTCACGCGCCGCGACAATCGCTCCGGATTGGAAACCATATTTTTCTTTAAGCGGCGAAAAAGCCGGGCGGCGGCCCTGTCCCCAAATCCAAACCAAATTCGCCGGATTTTGCCCTAAATCAATTCTCACCTGATTGATTTCATGATCCTGTAAAAGCAAGCGCGCGTCGAACATCAATTTTTTCAAGGCTTCTTCACCGGGGCCCTTCGGAAGGATTTCCTGAATCACCCGTCCTTCGGACATTCGCGGATCCTGAGTTCGCGCGGATAAAGCTTCAAAGCCATGCGCGTCTTTGATCACCACCACATTGCGGTATTCTCCGCCGGAATAAAAACGCACAAAGTCACTGGCCAATTTTTTGTTTAAAAAATGAGTCAGCACGCGCGCTTCTTTAGAAGAAATTTGCCCTGCCGTGGCGTCCGCCAAAATCCCGTTTGACTCCGTCACGAAATGCATGGAAAACGCGACTTCATTGTCTTCCAGGGTCAATTCACAATTCGCCGCATCAAGCGGCCCGCGTCCCGGATAATCTTTGGTAATGTCATAACCAAGCACGTTCAATAAAGCCGCGTCCGGAGAAAAAGGCGTGCGGTCTGTCATCACTTTAACAGTCCCCACCTTCCCCGACTTTGCGAAAAAATGCAGGTTGGCTAATTTCGCGGCATCAAGCGGCGTGCGTTCTCCGAGTTGTACGACCGGCTTATCACAAGCTCCGGCTAGAACGACCAGTATGTACTTCATTCTCCACAATCTCCTTGATGGCTTCCACTTTGGCATCCACCACTTCAAGCTTATCATCAAAACTAAACGCGTAATCCGGATCCTTAAGTCCCGCACCGGTTAACGTAATCACAATGCGCGAACCTTCTTTGAAATAATTCTTTTTCGCAAGTTTCACCACTCCGGCCACCGCAGCGGCGGACGCGGGCTCAGCAAAAACACCTTCGCGCTCAGCGATAAAACGGTAGGCTTTCCCGATTTCATCGTCGGTAACGGCATCAATCAATCCGCCGGATTCATCCCGCGCGGCTAACGCACCTTTCCAGCTGGCCGGATTCCCGATACGAATCGCGGTCGCGATGGTTTCCGGTTTGGAAAAAACTTTGTTGTACACAATCGGCGCGGAACCTTCCGCCTGAAAACCAAGCATTTTCGGCAAAACTTCCGAGCGTCCCGCTTTTTTGTACTCGTTGTATCCGCGCCAATATGCCGTGATATTTCCCGCGTTTCCGACCGGAATCGCGTGATATTCCGGAGCATCGCCCAAATCATCCACGATTTCAAACGCCGCTGTTTTTTGCCCTTCAATACGATAAGGATTGATCGAATTCACAAGAGTAATTTTTCCGTCCTTTGTCGCTTCTTTTACCATTTCCAGCGCGTCATCAAAATTTCCGCGAATCACGATCACCTTCGCGCCATAACGATACGCTTGCATCAATTTACCTTTCGCGATTTTTCCGTCCGGAATCAAAACAAAACATTTCATTCCGCAGCGCGAAGCATAAGCCGCCGCAGCCGCGGACGTATTTCCCGTCGAGGCGCACATCACAGCCTTCGCGCCGGCTTCCATCGCTTTTGAAATCGCCATGGTCATACCGCGGTCCTTAAATGATCCCGTCGGATTCAATCCTTCAAACTTGTAATAAACCCTGACATTCTTCAAGCCCAATTCTTGCGGTAAAGCTTCGGCCAAAATAAGAGGCGTATTGCCTTCATTCAAAGAAATGATCGGGGTTGAGTCCGTCACCGGAAGAAATTCCTGATAACGCTCAATAATTCCTATTTTTTTAACCGCAAACTTTGCCATACTGTTTTCCTTTTAGCTCTGGGCTACGCCCAACCGCGATGCTACCCTTCAATTCGAATAACTTGTGATTTGCCTTTAATCGATTTCATCCGGTCAATCGCAACCATCGCCTGCCGGACATTCTTTTCATGCGTATCATGCGTCAGCATAATTAACGGCACAATTTTTCCGACACGGCGCTCTTGCTGAATCACATCCGAAATGCTGATGTGATGCTTGCCCAAAATATTCGATATCGCCGCCAACACACCCGGCTGATCAATCACATGAAAACGCAAATAATAACGCGACTCAATCGATGAAATGTTACGCACTTTCACTTGGCGTTCGATTCCGCGCATTTGCAGAGTATTCTGCACCGGCCCGTAAATTCCGCCTTTGGCAATATCCACAAGATCCGCAAAAACCGCGCTGGCAGTCGGGTGTGCTCCCGCGCCGCGACCGTAAAAAAGAACATCTCCCACTTCATCTCCGCAAATTTGCACGGCATTAAAAGAACCGTTCACATTCGCGAGAATATGTTTCTCCGGAACCAATGTCGGCTGAACCCGCGCCTCAAGACCTTCGGGCGAACGCTTCGCGATCGCGAGCAACTTAATTCGATAACCAAAATGACGCGCAAACTGAATGTCTTCGCTTTTAATCCCGGTGATTCCCTCGCGATACACAGAATCAAAGGGCATTCCACCGCCAAAAGCGTACCGCGCCAAAATCGTCAATTTGTGCGCCGCATCGGTTCCGTCAATATCAAGCGTAGGATCCGCTTCGGCATAACCTTTTTCCTGAGCTTGTTTCAAAGCTTCATCAAAGCTTGTCCCGTTCTCTGTCATGCTGCTCAAAATATAATTGCTGGTGCCATTGATAATTGAAGCGATGGATTGAATTTTATTAGCCACCAACCCTTCACGTAGAGCTTTCATGACCGGAATACCGCCGGCAACGCTTGCTTCGAAACAAAGCCAGCGCTTTTTCTGATAGGCTAATTTAAAAATCTCATTGCCGTGCTCAGCAAGCAAAGCCTTATTTGCCGTAACAACATGTTTTCCCGATCGTAACGCTTCACAAACCCAGGTCCGCGCCTCACGCGTTCCGCCAATAAGCTCAACAATGACATCGATCGCGGGATCTTTAACTACCAACTTTGGGTTATTGGTTAAAAGATGCGCCGGAACCTTGACTGAACGCTTTTTATTAAGATTTTTGACCGCGATTTTACGAATTTCAAAATCGACACCCAGTTGCCCGGCAAACCAAGCCCGTTTGGACTGGAGAATTTCGACTAATCCTCCGCCAACCTGACCCAACCCCAAAATTCCGATCCGTATTTTTTGCGCTGCCATGCTTTTTTAGCTTCGGACTGACGTCCGACAGCCACCCTTTTCTTAAAACCTATACAAAATGACCAGGCAGTATAACATAACTCCCCTCATGAATTGTATTGGGAATTTAGAGCTTCAGAGGGTATACTTTGGCAGCCAGACGCCCCCAAAAAGAGCTCTGGTACCGGCCAAAAGCCGGAATAATTTGTCCTATACGTGGTTGCACAGGAGTTTAGTCTATGAAAAATCGCTCTCTCATCCTTTTGATTATTATCGGCCTGAGCCTTCCTACCCTAGGCATGTCTCGTCGCGGACAATACGACGAAGATCAACGCAACCTTGAAAAAATGGAAAAAGATATGAAGAAATCCGGTTATTCAGCGACCAAGCCGGTGGAAGATGTCGCTTCCGGAGTCAAACAAGCAACCTATAACAGCACCAAAGAACTTTTAACCTCCACCGCCGAAGGAACGGCCGAAAATCCCCCTGTCGTAGGAACGGTGAAGGGCGTCATGGACGGCAGCGGAAAAGTTTTGGAGCAAACCTCCAAAGGAATCGCGAAAGTCGCCACATTCGGGCAAGCGGACACAAGCACCTTTCGTGTTGAAGACCCTGAGCACGGAGATAAAGACGACACCACAAAAGTAAAATTCAACTTCTAAAGAAGTTGAATTTTATAGACTCAAGACTACCAAAGACCACGAACTTTCGGCGTTGCTCTTCCCACAAGGGTGGAAATAACAATCTTGCAAAAACCACTCAAAATAGTTTAGATGCAAGAAGCGATCGAGTGACTGCGGAGGCGTAGTAAAACCTACGCCGCACAAAGAAGCGAAGGTCGCGACGAAGCAGATAACTATTTTCAGTGGTTTTTAAACTTTGAATTGAAGATCGTAGAGGTCTTTGTAAAGCCCGCCGCTTTTAAGCAAGCCGTCATGCGTGCCCTCTTCGGCAATCTTTCCTTCACGCATCACAATTATCCGGTTGGCTTTTTTAACCGTGGAAAGACGATGCGCGATCACAAGCACGGTACGTGCGCGCATTAAATTCTCAAGCGCGATTTGGACTTCAAATTCACTATGAGTGTCTAAATTAGATGTCGCTTCGTCCAAAACTAAAATCGGCGGATCTTTTAAAATCGCACGCGCGATCGAAAGCCTCTGTCTTTGACCGCCTGATAAATTCATACCCCGCTCTCCAATATTCGTGTCATAGCCATTCGGCATCGCTGAAATAAAATCATGCGCTTGCGCAGCCTGAGCCGCCGCGATTACTTTCTCCAACGGAGCCGCCGGATCGGCATAGGCAATGTTTTCACGTACGGTTCCGTTAAAAAGTATCGTGTCTTGAGTCACAATCGCGATCATGGATCGCAGCGAATGCAAAGTCATCTTGCGCAAATCAGTGCCATTGATGGAAATCGATCCGCCGGCAGGGTCATAAAAACGCGGCAAAAGATTCGCAAGCGTGCTTTTTCCGGAACCGCTTTGCCCCACCAAAGCCACCACTTCGCCTGCCTGAATCTTCAAATTAAAATTCGTAAAAATATCAGGCCCTGTAGGATAACGGAAAGTCAAATTCTCATAACGAATCTCACGCACGGGCTCCTTAAAATTAACCGCGCCGGGAAGATCGCGCACCGATGGAACCTCATCCAAAATTTCAAAAATTCGCTGTCCCGCCGCAACCGATTGTTGAATGGTATTGTTCACTTTGCTGATTTTTTTAACCGGTTCATAAAGCAAAAAGAGAGCGGCAAGAAAAGAAGTAAACCGTTCGGGCGTAAAAGTATTCATCGACATCCCGATTGCGAGAGCGGCGCCGAGAGCACCCATCATTTCAATCAAGGGCCGTTGCAAAATTGAAACGCGGACGGTTTTTTTATAATGATCAAATACGCTTTTGTTGATCGAATTAAACTTCTCAACCATACGATTTTCCTGATTGAATGCCTTCACAATCGCCATTCCCATCAAACTTTCGCCGATAAAAGACGTGATGTCACCGGTACGTTCCTGCATCTTTTTCGTGGTGCGCCGCAACGACTTCCCAAAAATCGTGATCGGAATCGCTACCACCGAAAATACCGCGATCGCCACCACGCCGCTGGTTCCGCCCCACAAAACAACCGGCGGCAAAAGAAAAAGAACCGTCAAAGGCTGCTTGATTAAATCCGTCAATACATCGGTAACCGCGGCCTGAATGGAGCTAACATCGTTAGTGATGCGGCTTAAAAAATCCCCTGTCCGGCCTTGCGTGTAAAAATCACTGGAAAGACGCGTTAAATGCGCGAACAAATCTTCGCGTACTTTTTTAACGGCGCGCAAACCGATATTGGTCATTTGATAATCAACCATGTAACCAAAAAAACTTCGCAAACCGATCACCGCGAAAATAATCAGCGGAAGCCAAGTAGCGCTAAAGTGCACATTCAACGCGACGGGCAAATGAGGAATACGGTCGCTATCCAGAATAATTTCACGCTTGCTAGAAAGTCCGTTAATCGTCAGATAGGGGATGGCTGAAGCAACGGCCATCGTCAAGGCATACCCCACCATGCCGGTGACAGCAATCGCAAACCGCCACAGATGCGGACGCACATAGTCTAAAAGTCTGCGGTAAACAACAAATGAATTTTTTTCGATCGGATTTGACATTATTTCCTTTAAAAGGTGCAACATTCTACCATTGGAGCGCTATTTGAAGGAGAGGTTAAATTTTAACCGCCGAAAGCTCTCCCTTGGGGGCAAGTCGGGTCTCTGTTATAATCAGACCATGCAAAAAAAATTACGCGTCGGCGTCATTGGCGTCGGTTATCTCGGAAAAATCCATACCCGTATTTATAAAGAACTTCCGGAAGCTGAACTTGTCGGAATTTGCGACTCCAATCCGGAAACAAAAATCAAAGCAGATGAATACGGAGTTGCCTTTTTCACCGATTACCGCCAACTCATCGGTAAAGTGGATGCTGTCAGTATCGTGACCCCGACTTTCACGCATTATGCCGTAGCAAAAGATTTTCTTGAGGCGGGCATTCATACCCTGATCGAAAAACCGATTACACTCAAACTCGAAGACGCGGACGAGCTGATTGCGCTCGCCCGAAAAAAGAATCTGGCTTTGCAAGTCGGTCATCTCGAACGTCATAACCCCGGATTTAAACGCATCGCTGAAATCATACAAAATGTCGGCTTTCTTGAAATTCACCGTCTGGGAACTTTCACCGGCCGCATCAACGATTGCGGTGTCGTGCTTGATTTAATGATTCACGATTTAGATATCTTACTAGGCCTTATTAAGTCCCCCGTCAAACATTTTGACGCGATGGGAATTCACGTTTTGACTCCTTATGAAGACATTGCGAATGTTCGCATTCGCTTTGAAAATGGAGCCGTCGCAAATTTAACGGCTTCACGCGTGACACTCGAAAAGCAACGCAAGTTGCGTGTTTTTCAGGAAAACGGTTATCTTTCGCTTGATTACGAAGCCCAAACCTGCAAACTCATCCGCAAAACCGGAGCCCAAATCGAACAGGAAAGCATCGATATTCAAAAAGGCGAACCGCTTAAGGAAGAATTGAAATTTTTTATCAACGGCATTCTGGACGGCACGAGCCCGGGAAATCCGGACACAGCAGCAAGAGACGCACTGGCACTCGCTCTTCAAATCCGCGATTCGATTGACGAACAAATTCGTACGCGGCTGGGCGCGGTCCCAAGCTAAAATAAGAATGGCTAAAAAGATCTTTATCACTGCTTGTGAAACTTCCGCCGATCATCACGCCGCCGAATTAATTCACGAATTAAAAAAAAGTATTCCTGATATTCAAATCGAAGGAATCGGCGGACCGCAAATGCTCGCGGCCGGAGCGATCATTCACTACGACATGACCAAGATCGCCTCGCTTGGCTTCATGGATGTCATTCGCAAATATCCGCTGTATAAAAAAATTTTCGAAGAAACTATTTCACAAATCGAAAAAGCAAAACCCGATTTGATTGTTTGCCTGGATTCCCCCGCTTTTAATCTGCGCCTGGCCAAACGCGTTTCCAAAATGGCTCCGATTTATTATTACATCGCGCCGCAACTTTGGGCCTGGGGTCAAAACCGAGTCAAAGTCGTTCAAAAGCACATCAAAAAAATGCTTGTGCTTTTGCCATTTGAAAAAGATTTTTACCTCCAAAGAAATGTGGACGCTGAATATGTCGGGCACCCTTTGGTTGAAAAATTGGCATCCGTTCCGGTCAAAATCGATTGCAAACGCAAACTCGATTTGGATGGCCGCACCAATATCGGACTCTTTTCAGGGTCCCGCTTACGTGAACTTAAACGCATCTTTCCGGTCATGTTAAATGCCGCAAAAAAAATTCAGACTGAAATACCCAACGTTGTTTTTCACGCCAATCGCGCGCCGGGACTCCCACCCGCGCTTTATGACGAGTTAGTGAAACAGTCCGGCGTCACTGTTCAATTTCACATTGCTCCGTTTGAAGAGACCGTACGAGCCATGGATTTTGCCTTGGTTGCATCCGGAACAGCGACACTGGAAACCGCTTTGCTCGGAACACCCTTTTTCCTGCTTTATAAAACTGAATGGACGACTTATGTTTTGGGAAGGCTATTGGTGAAAGTTCCATATCTCGGACTCGCAAATTTACTTTTAAATCAGCCGGTCATTCCCGAATTTATTCAAAACGACGCTTGCCCTGAAAAGATCGCGGCTCTCGCGATTGATTTTCTTAAGAGTCCTGAAAAAGTGGGAATCATGAAAGATGCGTTTCTCAAGCTACACGAAATTTTAGGCAAGAAATCCGCCAGCGAATCCGCGGCGAAAGAAATGATTTATTTTTTGGGAAAATGATCCCAGGGAAATTCCGGCTGAACGATCGGTCCGTATTCCTTGGGAAAAGGCAGCGGAAAAGTAACGATGTCATAAACTCCGGCAAGCGCCCGTCCGCCCATATAAGCTACTCCGCGCACTGAACCTGACATCCAGCCCGGCAACATTTGATCTGAATTTTCTTCCTTTTCTTTGGCCAGCTCGGATGAAATCTCCATCGGACTGAGCGCAATATTCACAAAGCCACGCTGCAATTTACGCAAAGGTCCTGAGGACTCAACTTCTGCGGCAAAAACAGATTGGGAAACAAGAAGGACCGCCGCTAACAAAACAAGTTTCTTCATGCGTGTAATTTAGCAGAGGTTTTAAGGATAGGCAAAGAAAAACCCCGCAGGTTTCCCTGCGGGGTTTTAATAAACGTTGTATCCGAATTATCTTTCGCGATTGGGCGAAGCCCAGAGCAAAATATAACAGGAACTTCGTTTAAGCTTTAAGCCAAAGTCTTAAAGCTTAAACAGCATGTCCGCGTATGTCGGAACAGGCCATGCGCATGCCGGAAGCAGAACTTCCAACGCGTCAATGTCAGGACGAGTAGCGTCCATAGCCACTTTGACCTTATCGCGATAAGCGCGCGCTTTTTCAGGCGCATGCTCAATCTCGCTGCACTTTGCCAACGTTGCTTCAAGCTTTTCAAGCTTTTCTTTTGCTGATTCAAGATGAGTTGTAATATTAATCAACAACTCCTTCTGAACCGCATAAGAAGCACCTGTTGACTTGAGCGAATTAATCGTATTGGCCAAGCTTCCCGTATAGCAGATCACCGCCGGGATATACTTTGTCTTCAACATACGAATCGCGCTCTTTGCTTCGATGCCAATTTGTTTTACATAGCTTTCCATGTAAATTTCATGGCGTGAATGCAATTCCGTCTTTGAAAGCACTTTATATTTTTCAAAAAGCTTATGCGCTTCCGGAGTATCCATGGCGTCTAAAGCTTCAACGGTTGAGCTGATGTTCGGCAGCCCGCGCTTCTTAGCTTCTTTTACCCATTCTTGTGAATATCCGTTACCGTTGAAAATAACGCGGCCATGAGCCTTGATGAACTCACGCACGATTTTTTCAGCTTCTTTATTGAGGTCGCCCTTACCGACTTTTTCAAGACGGGTCGCAACTTCATCAAAAGCTTCCGCGGTGATTGTATTCAAAATGGTATTCGGACCCGCAACAGATGCGGAAGACGGCACCATACGGAATTCAAACTTATTACCGGTGAAAGCAAAAGGCGAAGTACGGTTACGGTCGGTGTTATGCAAAGGAAGCGGCGGAAGTGAATCCACACCCATATGCAAATAACCGTAATCGGTTGACTGCGCTTTTTTGCCCGCGGCAATCGCGTTCAAAATATCGGTCAAACCCGTGCCCATAAAAACCGAGATAATCGCCGGCGGAGCTTCGTTTGCGCCCAAACGGAGATCGTTTCCGGTGTTTGCGGCAGCGGCACGCAGTTTGTCAGCATGCTTATCCACCGCTTTGATGATCGCAGCCAAAACAACCAAGAACTGGAGATTGTCATGCGGTGTTTTGCCGGGCTCAAGAAGGTTTTCGCCTTCGTTCGTGGCGAGTGACCAGTTGTTATGCTTACCGGAACCATTCACACCTGCGAATGGTTTTTCATGCAACAAGCAAACGAGACCGTTGCGGAGAGCAATCTTTTGAAGTGATTCCATCACCAATTGGTTATGGTCAACCGCGATATTGGTGGTTGAAAAGACAACCGCGATTTCAAACTGCGCGGGAGCCACTTCGTTATGCTTCGTTTTCGCTGTAACGCCCATTTTCCAAAGCTCAACATCGAGCTCTTTCATGAACTTTGCGATACGATCTTTGATGGAACCAAAATACTGGTCTTCGAGCTCTTGACCTTTCGGAGAAGCAGCGCCAAAAAGCGTGCGACCCGACATTTGAAGATCAAGACGTTGATCGTAAAACTTTTTGTCGATCAAGAAATATTCCTGCTCAGGGCCGACGGTCGAAGTCACGCGCTGAACTGTCTTGTTCCCAAGAACGCGAAGCAGGCGCACAGCCTGCTTTGAAACAGCTTCCATCGAACGAAGCAAAGGAGTTTTCTTATCGAGTGATTCACCCGTATAAGACATAAACGCGGTCGGAATGCAAAGCGTCAAATCGCCGGCTGCGTCTTCTTTCAAAAATGCCGGTGAAGTGCAGTCCCATGCTGTGTAACCGCGCGCTTCGAAAGTTGCACGCAATCCGCCGCTCGGGAAAGAGGAAGCATCAGGCTCTCCCTGAATCAGCATGCTGCCGGTTAATTCAAGTGTAATGCCGCCCTTTTGGTCAGGATCAATAAACGAATCATGCTTTTCAGCGGTAATGCCGGTAAGCGGTTGAAACCAATGCGTAAAATGGGAAGCGCCTTTTTCAAGAGCCCAATCTTTCATACAATTTGCGACAACGCTTGCAACTTCGGGAGTCAGCGGAGTTCCTTTTTCAATCGTTTTACGCAAAGCTTTATAGGTTTCTTTGGGCAAACGCTCACGCATGACTTTATCGTTGAACACATTGCTACCGAAAACGCCGGGTAGCTTCGTTTCGCACTGACTCATATGAATCTCCTGAAATTAAAGTTATTGTTAAGTTCTAAATTTTAGTTTTAAGTGCTTCGGAAGGCAGAAAGCCTACTACGAAGATTTGCGGGAATCAACGCTTTTAGAAAATTTCTCCCCAACCCATCCCCAAGTGACCACACTATGCCTTCATTTCAGCAATCGGTGTGCCAAAAACAAAAAATAGTTCCCTCTGCATTTTTGAAGCAAAAGTACAATTTTTGGATAAACTACATTTTTGTTGAAAAAATGACAACAAAAATGTATTTAAATTAAGCGATGTTTTTAGCGGAAATTTGATAGTTTTTAATTTTATAACCCAAAATCCGCTCAGTTAAACCCAATATCTTTGCGGCACGACGCTGATTTCCACCCGTCTTTTTCAGAGCATCGCTGATCATTTTTTCTTCCAGTTTTTGCACTGCCGCGGGCAAATCCCCTTCGGTTACAAACTCTGAAGCAATTGCTCCGGCTCCAGCTTCATTTTCTATGGGTTTAAACTGAGTTAACGCGGGGTTATCTTTATTTCCCGGAATCGGAAACAACGCGGGCTCAATCGTATCACCCTTACAAAGCACAACCGCGCGCTCAACCGCGTTTTGCAATTCACGAATGTTTCCCGGCCAAGAATACGCCATCAAATACTTCATCGCGGTATCAGAAACATACTTCACTTTTTTTCCGTTTTCCTTGTTCGCCATACTTAAAAAATGATTCACAAGCAGCGGAACATCTTCGCGCCGTTCACGCAATGCCGGAAGAAAAATAGGCACTACGTTCAAACGATAATAAAGATCTTCGCGAAACTTTCCTTCACGTACGAGTTTTTCTAAATCACGATTCGTAGCGGTAATCAAACGAATATCAACCTTGATTGTTTTGGTTCCACCAATACGCTCAAACTCTTTTTCCTGCAAAACGCGCAAGAGTTTTATTTGTGTCGAAAGGGCAATGTCTCCGATCTCATCAAGGAAAAGCGTGCCTTTATGCGCGAGCTCAAAGCGCCCCTGTTTAGACGACAGCGCTCCGGTGAAAGAACCTTTTTCATGTCCGAATAATTCCGCCTCTAGAAAAGTATCGGGCAAGGCGGCACAGGAAACCTTCACAAAGGGACCATCCCGGCGGTCACTGGCATAGTGAATCGCCTGAGAAACAAGCTCTTTGCCCGTGCCTGTTTCACCCCGAATCAATACCGTCGCTTTGGACTGACTCACCAATTCAATTGATCCCAAAACCTCATGAATGCGTTTACTTTCACCAACGATGTTATCGGGACGAAACTTCTTAGCTAATTCGCGCTTAAGGCGCAAATTCTCATCCTGAAGCTGTTCTTTCTCTTTCTCACGCCTCAAATAAATCTGCACGGTTTGAGCGATCATAGAGCTGATAATCGACAGCAAGCGAATGTCTTCCTGGAAAGAAACATCTTCCTGAAAAAGACGGTCAACACTCAACGCGCCAATGGTATCCTGATCCAATTTAATCGGCACGCAAAGAAATGATATTTTGCTACGATCCAAATGTTCGCGCGCGCGTGTTTTATTCAAAAACAGGGGCTCTTTATCGATATTGGGCACCACAATCGCTTCACCTGCCTGCACCACTTTCCCGGTAATACCTTCGCCAACTTTGTAGCTTCCGCGACGTTTGGCTTGTTCATCCAAACCATGCGCCACTTCCACGGTTAAGGTTGATTTATCAGAACTTAAAAGAGCCAAAGTACCGCGCGCCATGCCCATCTTGTCATGCAGCGTATCCATGACTTTGTGCAAACGCTTTTCCATCGGATCAGACGAATTGAGACAACGCGAAATCTCATAGAGAGCCTGGACCTCCATGATTTCGCGCCTTA
>CAZSVD010000358.1:0-3648 GCA_964610145.1 uncultured bacterium
AAAAACTTCTGGGTAAAAAAGGCGGAAAAGGTTTTTATCTTTATGATGCGGATAAAAAGGACGGAAAAAAATTCCGCAATCCGGAAATTCCTTTCACGCCAAAGTCGGGTATTTCGCAGGACGTCGCGCTTAAGCGCATGATGTATATCATGATTAACGAAGCCGCGCGCTGCCTTGAAGAAAATGTGATTGATTCTGCCGAAACGGTGGATATCGGAATGATTTTTGGTACAGGCTTTCCGCCCTTTCGCGGTGGATTGATGGATTATGCCGACACGGTGGGATTGGCCGCGATTGTTGAGGATTTAAAGAATTTCGAAAAGCAGTATGGTTCGCGCTTTGCTCCTTGCCGACTGTTAGCCGATTTTGCGCAGCAGAATAAAAAATTTCGCGCTTAACACGATTAACCTGTGTGCGCGAGCTGCTCGCCGCACAGGGTCGTCAATTTCATGAAAGATAAAATCTACTCCAAGCCGCATAAAAAGGTTTCAAAATTTATTTTTGATAAGCGGGTGGCGCGTGTCTTTAATGACATGATTAATCGTTCGGTTCCGGGTTACTCGGACATCATCCAAATGTGCGGCGTATTAGCGTCCCATTATGTGAAAGCGGGTACACGGGTTTATGATTTAGGCTGCTCTCTTGGGGCCGCTTCGCGCGCAGTGCTTGAAGCGACGCCGGATCGATTTTATGAGCTCATTGCGCTTGATTCTTCCGCCGCGATGCTTGCCAGAGCCAAAGATCATTTGCGTGGACGTTACCGCGCCACCGTGCTTTTAGATTCGGGAAAAGCAGAAGAAGCGGGAATTAAGAACGCATCGCTTGTTATGCTTAATTTTGTTTTACAATTTATTCCAAAAAATAAAAGGCATGACCTTTTAAGAAAAATTTACGCCGGGCTTAATTCCGGCGGAGCATTGATTCTTTCAGAAAAGATAAGCTTTGAGAAAAAATCAGAAGGTGAGTCGCAGAGAAAGCTGCATGAGGAATTTAAGCGAATGCAGGGATATTCCGCGCTTGAAATCAGTCAAAAACGCACCGCTCTTGAAAAGGTGCTGATTCCTGAAACTCTAAAAGCGCATGAAGCCCGTCTGAAACGGGCCGGTTTTTCAAAAGTGTATGTTTGGTTCCGTTGTTTTAATTTTGCGTCTTTGATCGCAGTCAAATGAAGCTTGCCCCTTTTTTTAACGAGTTACGAAAAACTTCCATTCAGCCTTGGGCGGATGAGCTTGAAGAGAAATCCGGGATTGTTTTTAAAAATGCCAATCACGGTGATTTTGTTAAATGGGTTTCCGCGCTGAACGCGCTTCCTGCCGTCGAACCGTCTTCGATTGATCTTAGTAGTGATGCTGTTACGCTCAGAGCGGCTTCCGGTTTTGGTCATCCGCAGGCGGTCCGCGAAACCTTGATGAAACTTCACCCCTGGCGCAAAGGGCCGTTTGATTTTTTTGGAATTCAGATTGATACGGAGTGGCGGTCGAATTTAAAGTGGGACCGGGTTGCGAAAGCAATACAGCCTTTAAAAGATCGGGTGGTGCTTGATTTGGGATGCGGTAATGGTTATTACCTTTGGCGTATGCTAGGCGTGGGCGCGAAGCTCGCGATGGGCGTTGATCCGTCATTGCAATTTGCGGTGCAGTTTCAGGTTTTTCAAAATATTATTCAGGATTCGCGGACGGCTGTTTTACCGCTAGGCATTGATGATCTCCCCGAAAATCTCTCCGGATTTGATACTGTTTTTTCGATGGGGCTTCTTTATCACCGCCGTGATCCTTTAGAGCATTTAAAGCAGCTGCGTCAATTTTTGCGGCCGGGCGGAGAATTAGTTTTGGAAACGCTTGTGATTGACGGAGGGGCTGTTGATATTTTGAGACCCGGCGAACGTTATGCCAAGATGCGAAATGTTTGGTCCATTCCATCCTGTGCCGTTTTGAAAGATTGGCTGGATCAGGCAGAATTTGCCCGGATTCGTTGCGCGGACGTGACTGTGACGACTTCGGCGGAGCAAAGAAAAACCGCGTGGATGGAATATGAATCACTGGAAGATTTTTTAAATCCGGCCGATCCTTCTCACACAGTGGAAGGTCATCCGGCACCCAAACGCGCGATTTTTATCGCGGAGCGGTGATGGAGCGCACGACTCGGGTAGAGCTCGTCGTGAGATTGACCCTTTGACAAAATAACGGTACGGGAAAATATAAATGAAAATCGTCAAAATAATTTCAAAGTGGCTAGTTTTATTTGCACTCATCGCTTTTGCGGTTTGGGCAAAGCGTTCCGGTTTTTTTGAGGCTATTTTGAATGGTATCCATGGTTTGGGCGCCTGGGCCGCGCCCGCATTTTTAGCGGTTTATATTTTAAGTTGCTTGTTACTTTTTCCTTCAGTCATTATGACTTGCGGAGCGGGCGTTCTGTTTCCTTTGCCTATTGCGATTCTTTTGAGTTTGTTGGGAACGGCTCTAGGGTCTGCCGCTGCGCTTTTAATCGGACGATACGGTTTGCGTTCTTTGATTCAAAAAAAAGCATCCGCGGACGAGCAATTTCAAAAGTTAGATCAGGCCATCGAACGCGAAGGTTGGAAAATCGCGGTGCTTGCCAGATTAACACCGGTTTTTCCGTTTTCGATCGGAAATTACTTATTTGGCGCGACATCCATTCCGGTCTGGTTGTATGCTCTGACGGCATTTATAGGAACGATTCCATCAGCCTCGGTTTACGCTCTCGTTGGACACATGACCGGAAACGCCGCTGGTCAGCATCAAAGAACCCCGATGGAATGGGGGTTGCTGGGTGCGGGAATTATAGCGACGATTATCTTAAGTATTTATTTAAAACGTTTCTTTAGCCGGATTTTTGAGAAGCCCAAAACAGCCTCAGAAATTTGACACAGAGGCTAAACTATTGGGATTGAAGTCAAGCTTTTAGGGCCAGAGCCGATAACAACCAGAGTTGTTTTAAGCGGATTTATAACTTTTTTTAGGAATCGATAAAGATGTGTCATATTTGCAATGATCCCCTGCATCATGAGCCGGAACCTTCACAGCAAGTAGCTCCAAGACGCGATTTTCTTAAATGGGCAGGTGTGGCTGCTTTAGGAATGCTTTTGCCCGGTTGCGCGGAAAACTCCGGTCCCACGATGACGCGCCCCACAGGGCCCATGAGTGGTCCGATGGGAAATGGCTATGTGCGTCACATTCTTTCGCAGGGTGAGACGGTTTGGCGTGTTAGTAAAATGTATGATGTTCCGATGGAAACCATTATCCAGCTGAATCACATTCAGGATGTGACTAATGTAACCAAGGGTTCCGTGCTTATTTTGCCTGAAACCCATGCTCCGATGCCGTCTTTTACGTTTGATCGTGTTCCGCTTTATCGTAGCAACAAATGGAAATATATCGTTATTCACCATACGGCTTCCGATATCGGCGATATGATGTCAATCGACCGTTTTCATAAATCCCTCGGTTATCACAGTCTGGGATATCACTTTTTAATCGGAAACGGTTCACGCAACAATCAGCGTTTGGGATTAATTGAGCCGGGACCGCGCTGGTACAACCAGGAAGACGGCGCGCATTGCAAAGCAAATAATATGAATCCCGTTGCGATTGGCTGTTCGATCGTGGGGAATTACAGCAAGAACTATGT
>CAZSVD010000359.1:0-4578 GCA_964610145.1 uncultured bacterium
GGGCTGAACTGATCTCTTTTCTCATGGTAGGAATATCCGCATACCCCTTGAAAACAGAACGTGCAATACGGCTACTATTCCAATAATCACCATAAAGTTTAAATTTCAAAGGCTGTTTTGCAATTTCTTCGATAAAGCCAATACGATCGCGGTCTGAACATCCGATAAATAAAACGTCACTCCCTGCATCACTTTGATTATCTATGATATTTTTCTCAGGGAAGAAGATCGTCGGATCATATCCAAAAGGAAGAAACTCGACCCTTGGAACTCCCAATTTTTTAATTTGAGAAATATTTGCTTTGCGCGGATTAAACACAACATCATACAAAGGTAGCGCTTTCAAAAACCACCGGCAGTAATGCGCTCGGTTCCATGGGTCATCTGTTAAATAATTAATTAATTTTATCTGCGGTAATATTTTTTTTATTTTCAGAAGACAGCTTCTTCGCAATGGCGCGAATCCTGTGGCCAATATAACTTGAGGCTGTTTGTCCCTGCAAAACTCCAGGACTTTTTGCTCATAATTTAAAATTTGAATCGGTCTTTTATCGAGGAAATACCAAAAAAATCGTTTTATCCAAATTGGCCCTTCAAAGGCACTCCGCATATCAAGCAGATCTGCTTGATGTCCCTGGATGCGGGCAGCACGAAAAAAGGACTCCGCTATATTAGTGCCGCCCCGCTGACCTAAAAAGAGAACCTTCAAAGTTACCCCTTTTTCGATATTCGATGAAATAGCTTTTGAAATTTAAAAAAAATGAATTCGGGAACAAACAAACCCAAACTTATTAAGCCGGCATAAGCTGCATAAATTTTAACCCTACCAATAAATGTAAGCGGCACACCATGTGTGATTTTACGCGGGGAACATGCGTCCGCGAATGCTGCTGCATATTTCCAAGATCGCAGCCTTCGAAATTCAAAAATCCAAAATCCGTATGTAAAACAATAAAGCTGTAAAAATATTTTCTCCGCCGCTTTTTTTTGCTGCTGCAAATCCAGAAATTCGCGGATCGAATCAAAGTTCAGGGGGCCAAGCAGCAGTAATGGCATTCTTTCGGAGATCTCCGTACTCCAGCTTTGATTAACATAACTATCGACTTGTTCACCATCAATTTGAATATCTTTGCGAACATAAGAATCAGCCAACTCAAGAAGTGACCCTCCCTCCCCAATAACTTTTGCAAATAAATACATTTGATACATTTCGGAGCCATCCCAAAGATCAGCCGCATATTTCACTGCTTTCTGACGGTTGATAATTAATCCGCTAATGAACGATAGATTTCTAAATTTATTCACCGCGATCCACGGCCCGTTTCCGGCAATCTGATCCTTAAAAACTCTTTTAGTAACTTTCCCCGTCTTCCAATCCTCAAAGTTTGTTACAATAGCTTCAGGAAAATTAAAGTGCTTCAGTTTGCTGTGGAGCTCCTCAAGGGTCTTTTCATTTACCAAGCTGTCATCATTTCCCATTAAGAAGCAATATTGCCCACGAGCCATACTTATGGAACTTCGAAGATTTTCATCATATTTTAAATTGGCTTCGGATTTTTTCAGCACAAAACTCATCTCGGACGTTAAAAGATAATTCTGCAAGTCCATGATTCGGCCATCGGTCGATCCGCCGTCGGAGATACAAATTTCAAAATCTTTAAAGGTTTGTTTCTTTAAAATTTCGCACTGCCGGATAAGAAATGAAGTGCGGTTATACTGCGGAATGCATACAGAAAAGAACGGGGCTGTCTTATTTAAATTACTAACCAAAAATGCGGAATTCATTTAAAATTTTTCCTTAATTGATTCTTGAATGGCTCGGATACCCGCTCATTATCAAATTCGCCCACATATTGCTCATTATCGTCTTTTAGCTTAAACCACTGTAAAGACTGCCCCGGATAAGTAATCGTGGGCATTTGCCCCAAAAATGAGCCCCAAGCGCTGAACGAACTCCCTCCAGAACCTATCAAGAGCTTTGCTTTCGCTAAAATCAAGAGATCCACCATCGGGCTCTCGGACTTTACGAAAGTAACATTCTTTTGACGAAGCAACGGAGCTAAATCAGTTTCGGTGCCATCTGAAATCACAAAAGCCTGCGCGGGACTGCCTATGATCTGTCTTACAGCATGCAAACTTGAAATAAACCATTCTAATGGAGTGCGTACGGGTCCTTTTGCCGCTCCGCTCGAAGAAACCTCAGGAAAATCTTTCCCGCGGCGGACATTTAAGACAATCGGCACATCTTTATAATTTTCTTGTTTCTTTAACCACTTTTCTTTTGTAATTAACTTTAACTCTTCAAAAATAAATTTTCTCCAAGGATATAAACTTTTAAAATGGTCCGCATCTCCTTTAAAAACAATTATTTTATCTCCGGCAAAGACATGCTGCCCCCGATCTTGCTGAAGGCACCCATTAAATCTAAAATCGAGAGGTTCGTCTGCCTTTACCGCAAACTGATTCAGAAGCAATTTCTTAAAGCCACGGACATGGTTCCGGTCATGACGAAAGGTATCAAGCAATAATATTTTTCGACCATATGTCGTCAGATCAACGCCTCCTTTTCTAAGAGGACCCGTTCGAAAGTGAAACCACGTTGGTTCCAGCATAGGAATTCCATGCAAATGCGAAAATATTTTACACCTCGCCCAAGGAAAAAGACGATTCCCCAAGCCGGATGACCTGACAAACTCGGAAGAACAAAACAACATAATTAATTGATACCCCAATCTATTGATTGGCTGTCTTTTCAGCTAAAACCACTCTCAACTTTTTCTTGTCGTTGAACTGCTTAAAAACTTGGCGCGTATGCAAAACTCACAAATGAAGAAAATGCTTCTTAAAACATCTTACGATCAAAAGAAATCCATAAAAATTCTTTTCAAAAAAGATTTTAACGCTGATGTAATTCAAGCGGCTTAGAACCCTCTTTCTTGAACCGTCTCTCTTCTCCAAAAATGGAACACCTTCTTTATCATCAAAAAAAAATGGATACTTCAGCATTTCAAAATCACATCTGTATTTCTCTGAAACTATTTTTTTCTCGACGCTTGAATAATATTCCCGCCACGGTCTATGCTCGGACAAGTTTGTTGTGATAAAATCACGGCATTCAAATCCCCTTTCCTTGGCGATTGATAGCAACCCGGCTTTTAGCTCTTCCAATCTCACAATCTTATTCACCAACAGATTGAACTTTTTATCAACTAAAAACTCTGTCTGAGGGCGATAGATCGCATACTGTGGGCGGTTTAAAAAATAATCCAGGTTTTTACAAAACAAACTAAAAGACCTCATTTTTTCCCGAGCGTTGCTTCCGTAAACCTTCAATCCATATACGTATGCGGATACTAATCTTTCATAGGGATTTCTTGACACCGCAAAACTAAAATACCGCTCCCACTGCGTCCCTAATTTTTGTTTCACTTCATACGCCGTTGAATGGAAACCGTCTTTCCCGTCCCGGAACCATTCGCAGTTATCAAGCTCCTCGCCCAGCATTTTTGTTACACTCATACCCGCTGTTTTAGGGATATGAATAAAAATAATTTTTTTTTCTTCGGATAAAAAAGTCATTTATTTTTATTACTGCAAATAATCTATTTTTTTTAAAACAGACTCAAACGCTTTTTCATAATTCCACTCACTCAAAACTTTTTCTCGTCCGCGGCGCCCCATATCCAAAGTTTCTTCAAAGTTATTATAAAATTTTGTCAGCGCAGCCGCGATGCTTTCCGATGAACCAGGATCACATGCAAAGCCATATTCCGAGAAGACATAGGTCTCTCTCCATTCCGGTAAATCCGAAACCAATACAGCGCATCCTGCCGATAAATAATCATAGGCTTTATTTGAAGCACCGCACATATACATCATATTAATATCGTCTGCATGTAAAGGTACAAATGATAGGCCAACATGCGCATGTTTAGATGCATACGAAAGCAAATCTTTTCTTTTTTCTATCACTCCCAAATAATTCACGCACCCCCCCAATCCCTTAGCATGCGCTTCTTCAAGCCATTTTTGAATATACCCGCGAGACCCCAAAGTTTCATAACCGGCAAATTTAAAATTAAATTTAAAATTCAATGTTTTCAATGCATCGATAACGGCCAACGGTAACCGCTCGGAATTAATTGATCCGTGATAATAAATCTCTAAAATATCTTTTTTTTTGAAACTCAGAGCAGGAACTTCAAATGCTGAAGGATAGTTTTTAACTTCCAACCAGTTTTCCTGACTAAACACTTTTTCTACGCGATGTCGATTAGGGACAATTTTAATATCCGCAATATCTGGGGTTATCTCGCGAAGACTGATTATCCACTTTAGTAAAAAACTCTTCCCATTCCCTGGGGAGTCGTGCTCGTGATAAATGGTTTTCTTTTTTAGAATTTTCTTTGAAAAATAAAGCACAGGTAGCGCACAGTGATCTGAGCCGTAAACCCAATCAATTTTTTTAAAAAAAATAATAAAAACAGCCTTAAGACAAAACCAAACATAAATCATCGGCAACAACATCCTTACCGCAGTCCCTCTGACCCAGTAAAAATGAGCCTGTGAGACCGTATC
>CAZSVD010000360.1:0-15559 GCA_964610145.1 uncultured bacterium
GCCCAGGATTTTATTCCTGAACGCGAAAAATCTAAAATTAAGCGATGTTGATTTTCTTTGAGGCTTGCTCAGGCGTAATTTTAGGCAGCGTGATTGTTAAAACTCCGTTTTTGTAATCGGCTTTAACATTAGCATCATCCACCGGGCCGGGAAGGCGTAAACTCCGCGAAAAGGAACCGTAACTGCGTTCTTGGGTGAAATAGCTGTCTGTCTGTTCCTGATTGGTTGTTTCCCGAACACCCTGAATGTTTAAGATTTCTCCGCGAACTGTGATTTCAATTTTATCTTTGTTGAGCCCCGGAACATCAACTCGCACGATATAAGAATTGTCTTTTTCTGACATATCCACAAGCGGCATCGAGTCAATGCCCATATGCTGATTCATTTGACTTAACATGCTCGGCAGTCCCGCCATAAAACCATTCATCATTTGCCCCATATCTTCCTGCATGGCCTCAAAAACAGATGAAGGATCTTGCAATGCATAGGCTGCATTTTGATTAGCAAGGGGTGATGCGGTTCTGTGTTGATTCTGACGAGCCGGTCTTGATAGTCCCCAATGAACAGGGCTCGCAGGTTTGACATACTCGACTGATTCGGTTGGCGTTGGTTTTTTATTTTTTGAACTCAAAAAATAAACCAATCCCACTGTTTGTGTTATTAGAAGTAATCCCAGAATGACGCTCAGAATCGCAAGCCAATTTATTTTTTTATTATCCGTGTCGCTCATGACAATGCCCTCCCATTAAAATAAAAAGGGGCCATGCTTATTAGCATGGCCCCTGAGTCTTTTAATCTACTTTAACTTCAATTTTCTTGGTCTTCTCCTTAATTATTTTAGGAAGAGTCACTTCGAGTACACCATTTTTATATCCGGCAACTACTTTTGCGGCGTCAATTTCCGTAGGAAGATGAAATCCGCGAGTAAAGCTGCCATAACGGCGTTCAGAGTAATGATAGCCTTTGCGGTCTTCCTTCGTTTCTTCTTTGCGTTCACCGCGTAAAATAAACCGATTTCCTTCGACGGTGACTTCGAAGTCTTCCTTTTTCATACCCGGTAAATCAGCGTGCACAACGTACGCGTCACCCTTTTCGGTGATTTCAATGTCAGGATCAATTAATTGCTGCGTTGTTTTACTTTTTGACGCGGCAGCAGGACTCGTGAAAAACTGATCCAGATCCGTTTGAAACCCACGTAATAAATCAAATGGATCCAGAGAATCTTTATGTCTTTGAATGAGATACATAGGTGCCTCCTTTAATTTTTAAAATAGTTCCGACATAAGACAATCAATCGGCATGCCAGTTTTTTCTAAGGGAAGATTCCGGATAGGATGGTTGGTTTTGTGAAAAAATGTCACAAAGTGTCACGGTTTTTCACAAAGGCTCTGTTTTGAGGTAGGTTAATTTATGTTAGGATGAAGTTATGCAGGATACCGAAAGACTATTTTTAGGGTTGCATCTTGATCCTCTTTTTCAAGAAGAGATTACCGTTTGTGCTAAAAAATTGTACCCTCTTTATCCGGCTCATAAATGGGTAAAGCTTCGCCATTTCCATTTCACGATTCATTTTTTAGGTGATACAACACCGCAACAAAAAGAAAAAGTCATTGTTCTGGCGTCAGAAGTTGCCTCAGCCGTCAAACCTTTTTCAACTGCGCTTGAAAATATGGGAGCTTTTCCGAGTTTAAAAAAGCCACGGGTGATATGGGTTGGCGCCTCTGAGGATTGTCAAAAAGATCTTGCCGCACTTTATGAAAAAGTAACCCGTCCGTTTATTAAGGAAGGATTTCCTGTTGAGCATGAAAAATTCACGCCGCATGCGACTCTCTTTAGGGTGAGGGCGGATCAGCCGATAAATTGGGATGAAAATATCTTTCAATTTCCGAGGACCGAATCAAAAGTGATCGACCGGATGATGCTTTTTAAAAGCGTCTTGGGGCCCGATGGATCGGAATATCAGCCTGTAGAAGAGTTTATTTTTGGATAAGGAATACTATTAATATATGAGTGATCCTTTCAACGGAGAAGAAATTAAGTTCCCGGTTGTATGCCATTTCAAAATTATCGCTGACAATATGCCCGGTGTGAGAACTATGCTCGAGAAAAAATTGCAGGACTTAGGCGTTATCAATCCGCTTTCAGAGGGAACTCATTCATCGGGCAACAAATATGTGACTTATAATCTTGAAGTCAAAGTTGCCAGCAAAGAATATATGCATCAGCTTGATCATGCCATCAGATCCACCAAACACGTTAGGATGGTCTTGTGATTAGGAAAATTTTTGCATATTTGAAAAGTAAAATTTCATTTCTTTTAAGAGGGTTTTTGTTCCCTTTTGAGGCGAGAAAATTTCTAAAAGATAAAAATCTTTTTCGAAGTCGAAAGCACCTTAAGAGAATTATTTATTTTTGGAATAATACTTGGTCTGCTCAAGAGGAGTATTTGCTCGGAATTTTTGAAGAGCTGGATCGCGGAAATATCGAGGTTGTTGTTGAGTGTGGTTCTGGATTGACGACATTATTATTGGGTTTTTATGCGGTGCATCGACCAGAGATAAAAATATATAGTTTGGAAAATAATCCGGAATGGTTCCAAAGAATAAAAGTTTGTTGTGATCAGTTTCATCTCTCAAATGTTCAGCTTATCTATGCTCCAATAAAAGCATATGCTGATTTTGACTGGTATGATATTTCTCAGTTCCCGGAAGGTGTCCGTCCGCACCTTGTGGTGTGTGACGGGCCTCCGGGGTCAACGAGAGGAGGTAGGTCAGGAGTATTTTTTTGCTTGCAAAAACATTTTTACAATCGCGGTACCATCCTTTTGGATGATGCTTCTCGGGATGGAGAAAAGAAAGACATTGCAAAATGGATCTCCATTCAGCCGTGCCTACGTGTTGAGATTCTCGGCGTAAAAAAGCCTTACGCTCGTATTTCTTGGGGTGAAGGAACTTAGATTGTAAGACTTTTAATTCGAGAGATGGCCTCAATAACATTCTCACGGAAGCCGAAAGCGCTTAAACGAAAATAACCTTCACCACTGGGCCCGAATCCTGCTCCCGGTGTTCCTACAACGTTTGCTTTTTCGAGAAGAAAATCAAAAAATTCCCATGACTTCATGCCCTTAGGAGTTTTGAGCCAAACATATGGCGCGTGGATTCCACCAAAAGCCTCCATGCCTGCGCTTTTTAAGCCTTCGCGAATAAGTTTTGCGTTTTCCATATAGTAGGAAATGATTTCACGGACTTCCTTTTTACCTTGCTCACCGTAAATTGCTTCAGCTCCGCGTTGAATGGGATATGAGACACCGTTGAATTTAGTGGCATGACGGCGATTCCAAAGCGAGTGAATGGATACTTTTTCTCCGGACTCATTTTTTCCTGAAAGGGTTTTTGGGATTGCGATAAACGCGCAGCGGGTTCCTGTGAATCCGGCTGTTTTTGAAAAACTGCGGAATTCAATCGCGACGTCACGTGCTCCGGGAATTTCAAAGATGGAATGCGGCAAGTTCGGGTCGGTGATGAACGCTTCATAAGCCGCGTCAAACAGGATGATGGCGTCATTTTTTTTGGCAAAAGCAACCCAGCCTTCCAAATCCTTCTTATCAAGCACGGTGCCTGTCGGATTTGCCGGCGAACAAAGATAAATCAAATCGACTTTTTCGTTTGGGAAAGCAGGTTTGAAATTATTTTCCGCGGTTGCCGGCATATAAACAAAGTTGGTATAGCGTCCATCCACAAAATTTCCGCTGCGTCCGGCCATGACATTGGTATCGACATACACGGGGTAGACTGGGTCAACAATAGCGACTTTGCAATCTAAAGAGAAAATTTCCTGAATATTCCCACAATCACATTTTGATCCGTCGGAAATAAAAATTTCATCAGCCGAAATATCCGCTCCGCGGCTTTGAAAATCATTTTTAGCAATAGCGTCGCGCAAAAAATCATAACCCTGTTCCGGCCCATAACCGCGAAATGTTTGGGCATCGCCCATTTCATCAGTTGCTTTTTTAATCGCATTGCGTACTGAAGCGGGCAGGGGAAGAACGACGTCGCCTATCCCTAAGCGAATAATTTTTGCTGTTGTATTTTTAGCTGAAAACTCTTTCACGCGGCGCGCGATTTCTGGAAAAAGATATCCTGCCTGAAGCTTTTGATAATTTGAATTAATTTTTGCCATGAAATGAAGTCTCCAGGTAATTGAGTAAGTTCAATAAAAGCGTGCAGAATTATAATGAGGGTTGGGAAATGAGCCTATGTTTTTTTTATTGTGAGTTAGAAATTTGGATATTTGGAATTGGGATTGGTGGACCACGCTTATGATGGAAAAAGTCATCTCTAATTTTTATGAGGGGAGATTTATTCGTTAGAAACTTGATTACAGATGCCTGCTAGGAATGCCGAAACAAAGGATTGGAATTCAATTTTAAACGATAAACAAAATATTGATTTTTAGAATTAAATATGTCAAAATATAACTTGAAATAGCAATATGAATAAATTAATATGGTTATATGGTTAATATAAAGAAAACGATTGCAAACCTAAGAAGATTGAAGCGGTTTTTTAAAAAACTGAATTTGGAGCCCGTTCATCTATTTTTTCCATCTTTGCTTGCAGTGATAGCAGCAGCTTTTGAGGCTGGAACCTGGGCTCTTCTTATTCCGGCTTTGCGCGGTCTTATGGAGAAAAATTTTCGGTTTGTTTACTCCATAAAATGGATTGGGTCAATTTTGGATTCATTTCCAAATATTTTTTTACACAGTGACTCTGCTATATTTGTTTTATTAGTCTCTCTTGTTCTTGTGTGTGCGATTTCTAAAAATGCTCTTTCATATTCATCCTCATTGTTACTTACCTACCAAATTAGAAAATTCGGACATGAATTACGATGTATTATTTTTAATACCTACGTTAGCTTTCAAAAAAATTTTTTTGACAAAAATAGCGTGGGAAATATGCAAAATATTTTGATTGGTTCCACGGAGCAAATTGCCTTGCAGTTCAAATCATTCCAGTCAATTCTTTACAACACATTTTCATTAATTGCATATGCGGTTTTGTTGCTTACAATTTCTTGGAAGGTTACCTTGTTTGTCCTTTTTCTGTCGCCTATCTTAATGATTAGTTTTAAAAAACTTATTTCTCAAATAACAGAAGGCTCATTAAAATTTTCAGCTTCTTTTTCGGTGCTTGGAAAAAAAATAGCCAACTCACTGTCCTGCATGCCACTAATTAAAGCTTCCGGAGCCGAGGAGAAAGAAAAAGGTTGGTTTCGTCATATCAGTGACGAGGTTGGTAAACATCAAATCGGCATGGAAATAAGAAATCAAATGATAGCGCCTATTCAGGAAATGTTCTTCCTTATTGTTATGTTGTTTTTGATGGGAATCATGGCGCTGTTAACAGTTCGGCACCATGAAGGAGATGTGTCTTCTTATTTAGTTTTTTTTGCAGTGCTCAGGCGTGTTTTAGCGAGCCTTGGTGTCGTGACATCCTTTCAGTCATCAATTGCATCAGTGCTCGGTCCGTTGAGAACAATTAAGAAGATTTTTGATGAGCGCAAAATTTACACGGAAAAAATCGAGGGAATTTATTTAGATAAATTCGAAAAAGAAATTGAAATTCGAAATTTATCATTTCAGTATTCTGATCGCGCAGTTTTGGATGCGGTGTCTTTTAAAATAGAAAAGGGGCAAATGGTTGCGATTGTTGGTAAAACCGGCTCTGGAAAATCAACTGTTGCACAGCTGTTGATGCGTTTTTATGATCCCCCCCGGGACGCAGTTTTTATCGATGACAAGGATGTTTTAGATTTACAGATCGGATCTTGGCGCAAAAAAATCGCGTATATTTCGCAAGATAATTATTTCTTTGATGCAAGCATTGAGATTAACCTTAAGTATGGGTGCGAATTTGAGCCTTCTAAGCAAGAAATGCTTCTTGCCTTAGAGAAGGCGCAGTTGAAAGAGTTTTTAGGGAAGCTCCCTAAGGGGCTTGCAACAGAAATAGGCGAGCGGGGAATACAGCTTTCTGGTGGTGAAAAACAACGGCTGTCGCTTGCCCGAGCAATATTACGTAAACCCGAGATTTTAATTCTTGATGAGGCGACGAGCGCGATGGATTCACATACGGAACAACTTATCCAAGATGCTATTTTGGAGGTGGTTAAGGGAAAAACATCAATAGTTATCGCCCACCGTCTTTCAACCATCAAAAATGCCGATAAAATTATTTTATTGGAAAATGGTCGGCTTTTGGAACAAGGCTCATTTGATCAGCTTATGATATTAGGGCGTAAATTTAAGTCTTATTGGATGACTCAGCATGATTAATTGTGTGAAATGATGGTGTACAAAAGCCTCTCAAAAGAGGCGGATAATTCTAAAAATTATAAGAGAGTTTTTTAATTCAAAATGCCAGAGCAATTAAAGGTATCCATCGTAATTCCTTGTTATAACTCTGAAAAATGGATTTTAACTTGCATCCAAAGCTGTGTCGGCCAAACCTATCATAATATTGAAATTATTGTAGTTGATGACGGTTCAACGGATCAAAGTGTTGAGATTATAAAAAACTTTAAAGATCAGCGGATTAAATTAATTCAGCAAAAAAGACAGGGGGCCAATGCCGCCAGAAACATAGGGGCAAAGATATCGGATGGAAGATGGATTGTTTTTTTGGACTCTGATGACTTTCTTCATCTGCAGGCGATTGAAAAGCAAGTTCAGTCTGCTCTTATGCACAGGGATGCGCTGATTGCATGCAAAACCCGAATGTTTTTGGATGGCAGCGAGTCAAAAATATTAAAGTCCAAAGTAGGTGCTAAAGTCGATCGCTTTGAATGTCAAGTATATGAGTCCAAAGCTTTTTTAAAAGAGACACGCATTGAGAAGAAGTGGCTTCAGCCACAGACTGCAGGCTGGTTATTTCCTCGCGATAGCATTCTTCAAGTCAACGGGTTTGATGAGAGTTTAGAAATTTGTCAAGAGGTTGAATTGTATGTGCGCATATTCCCACTTTTTGGAGAAATAGTTCTTAATGATTTTGAGGGTATTTTTTATCGAAAATATTTTCAAGGAAAGGACAATATTTTTAATTTTAAGTCACGGCAGAAAGTTGAAGACCTATCCAAGGCGCTTTTAAAAATAGAAAAAAATATTCTTGAAAAATGGAATGCCCCCGAGATCTTAACAGTTTTGGTTTATGATTATTTAAGATTTATGGTTTTTCCCGGACGGCAGTATCTGTTTTTCTTTTGGTTTTGCGCGTGGCGGCTGCTGCGGCTGCGTGGGATCATGGTGGTCTTTGACTTGATTTATTTGTTTTTAAATTTTTTGAGCAGAAAACTTCTTTACGGAAATAGTTGGAAGGCTTATTTGCCGTGTTAGCACGGCGGCCTTATGTGTTTTGTATCAAAATTAATTTTAATGGCAATTTATTTATTAAGCAGCCGCGAAAACACTTTACTTGTCACGAGCGCACAGAAAAGTTGAGCGGTTCGTTTGGATGGTATGTATCGATAAGCAGACCAAAGAGAATGGTTTCATTTGAAGGGCTCGGAATTTGATTATGGATTTAACAAAACAAAAAGTTTCAATCGCATTGTGTGTTTTTAATGGGGAAGATTTTTTGCGTGGTCAGCTTGATAGCATTGCAATGCAGACACGGAGGCCAGACGAGCTTATTGTGTGTGATGATGGTTCGGAAGACAGGACATTAGAAATTATTGCCGATTTTGCAAAAACTGTGGATTTTCCGATCAGGATAAATGTTAATAAAAGCCATCTTGGAATTACAAAAAACTTTCAAAAAGCAGTTGAGTTATGCGTAGGCGATATTATTTTTCTCTCAGATCAAGATGACTTTTGGTTTTCAAAGAAAATCGATACAGTTTGCAAAGTATTTTCTGAGAATCCAGAGGCGGGGTATGTTTTTTCCGATGCTTGGGTTGTTAATCAGGAGCTGTTGTTTGATGGAACTTTGTGGGCAAGGGTTGGATTTCTAAATAAACGATACGCTCATTTCTCAGGCAGTAATCAGTTTGAATCCTTGTTTAAATCTAATTTTATATATGGCAACACACTCGCCTTTCGTGGTGTTCACAAAAAGGTGCTTATTCCTTTTGACTCAAAAAGTTCAGATTTTACTCATGATGTTTGGATAAGTCGGGTTTTGTCAGGGGCGGACATTCGCGGTATCGGGATACAAGATTGCCTTATTTGCTACAGGCAGCATTCGAGGCAGGTGGCCAGTGCAGGGGCTTATTTTAAAAAGTCATTTTTTGAAAAAGTGCAAGCCGTCTTAAGAGAAACAAGAGCGGCCGATAGCCGTGCTGAATTAATTTGTGACTTGAAGTCTCTCAAGTCACGGCTTTGCAAAGTTAGCCCCCATAAAATTAGTAATATTAAGTACCTTGATGAGCTCATAATGCATCTTGAGCATAGAAATGTAATTTCTAGTATTAAAATTTCGAGATTTTATAAATTCAAATTAGTTTTAGAAGAGACTCTGAGGGGGCGATATAAACGATTTTCCAGTTCGTGTTTAAGTGCATTGTTAGACAGTATGCTTTGTCTTGGTTTCTAGACCATTTAAATAGTGTATTAAATTATTAATTTTAAATTAATTTAGGCGTTGATTGATGCGTATAGCGAGTATTATTCTCAATTTTAACTCTGAAAATGATCTTAGAGTTTGCGTTAATCAAATTATTAGTCAAAAGGGCGTCCATCTCGTGACTATTATTGTTGATAATGCTTCTCGTCCGGAGTCCATGGAGAAAGTTTGTTCATTTCTAAAGCAGCGGCAGCCTAAACTAGTTGCGGGCTCTATGGATCAAATTATGAGCTGGGTAGAATGTAATAATCTTCGGGCTCAGGAATCCGGCAATATTTATTTTGTTAAAAACAGTAAGAATTTGGGTTACTCAGCGGGAAATAATATTGGGATTCGACTTGCAGAAAAACTGAAGATGGATGCGGTGCTTATCGTTAATCCGGATGTTCGTATCGAGGATGAAAATTATCTGCGAGAGCTTGCACGGAATCTTTTTGCAAATGAAAAAAGTTGTGTCGCTGCCTCGCGAATTATCGGCCTGGATGGGAGAGATCAGAATCCTTTGCGTGAAATATCTTTTTGGGAGGAACTGTTTTGGGTGGTGGGCGCCGTGCGGAAACCAAGTTTTATATTTGCTTGTCCGGTCGACAGGGCAAGTGTGGTTCCAAAGGTTTCCGGCTGTTGTCTTATGCTAAAAATGAGTTTTTTAAAAAAAATTTATTATCTCGACGAAAATGTTTTTTTGTATTGTGAAGAGCCGATTTTGTCTGCGAAAGTAAAGTCTGAGCAAGGAAATATCCTGTATGTTCCACAGCTTGCCGCTCAACATGCACATAAAGCATCTGAGAAGGGGAGGACATCAATACGAATGCGTCAGTTTATCAAAAGCAGACGATACTATTTGCATACTTACAGTGACTATAATTCTATACAGAAGTGTTTGTTAAATATGTCCTACGCTGTTTTGGGATTTATATGTTTTTTGTTGGGAGGGCTTGGGAGATGAAAGTCATTCATATTGTTCACGGTAAGGCGAACCCTCAATCGCACAATGGAATTAGCAGGGTTGTTTATTATTTAAATAAATATGAAAAGATGAAGGGTTGTGACAGCCAAATATGGGCTTTGGTTGACGGAGTGAAGGCGCATTTTACTCACAAGCGCGACGAGTTTGTGAGTGTGGAGTGCTATCCGCGTGTTTGGTTTGCATGGGGACAGAATGAAATCATCAAAGAGTTACGCAAACAGAAAGCAACTATTAGCCTTGTTCATTTTCACTTGGTTTGGTTTTATGATAAAAATATTATCGCAAAGGCTCTCAGGAAAATGGGAATCCCTTTTATCATTACCACTCACGGAACTTATTCAAAGCCACATGCTTATACAGGGAAACGTTTACTGGCTAAATGGCTTTTTGAGCTTGATTTTTTAATGATGGCCGCTGAAATTCATGCGATTACCAGGGAAGAAGGAACGGGTTTGCAAAGATACGGCTATTCCGGGCCTAGTTTCGTGGCTTACAACGGTGTTGCGCCGGAGGAAGTTCCAGAAAAACGCAGCAATGAATTTTATTCAGGAAAACCCTATGCAAAGAAAATTAAATTTATCTGGGTTGGAGTGCTTAGAGAAGATAAAAATCTTCGTTCTCTTATTCATGCTGTGAGCTTATTGCCCACAAAAATACGTGCATTGTTTGTTTGTATATTAGTCGGTCCGGATTACCGCGGGAATGCAAAAAAATATATTCTTTTATCGAAAAAGCTTGGGTGTGGGGAAAATTTTGAATACTTAGGGCCCTTGTATGGACAGGATAAGTATGATGCTATCGAAAGCGCGGATGGACATTTAATGCCGTCTTTTTCGGAAGGCTTTTCTATGTCTTTGCTGGATATCATGGCCTGTTCAAAACCAAGTTTGCTTACCAGCGGATGCGCAATGAATTATTTTTCAGAAGATGATTTCTTTGTGCGCTGTGAACCTTATCCGCAGGATATTGCGCGCGGATTAGAAGAATTTCTTGCCCGTCAAAGCGATTGGGTAATTATGGGACAAAATGCCCGACGCATGGTTGAACAAAAATTTAATTGGTCCATGATTGCGGATGTTATGCTCGAAAATTACAGCAGAATTTCAGGTGATAAATGATCTGGAGTGTTGTTCACGCGGACGCTTTGAATGCTGTCTTTCAAGCTTTAAATAAAAAAGGAATACCATGGATGGTTTTGCGCAATTATGAGGGATTGCCGCAACAGAACCGGGCAAAAGATATTGATCTCATATTTAAAAAAAAAGATTTTTCTTGCGCGCGTGCTGTTATTGAAAAAAGTCTTAGGGCTCAAGGATTTGAATTCGAAGAACATACGCGGTTCCAATGCATTTGGTGCTTCACTTTTTATAGTTTAAAAAATGAGCTTCCTTGCTCAATTAAGATCGATTTGCTCGATGGGTTTATTTGGAGGGGCGCAGAAGTTGTTTCTTTTGAAGAGTTGTATTCCTTTAAAGTAGCTTACGAGAATTTTTTTGTCCCCAGTCCAGTTTACGATGGGTTTATGCTTTGGATTAAGCCGTTGATGACAGGCGGCTTTGTCAAAGATAAATATCGGAATGATATCATAAATATTATCAGAAAGTATCCAAGCGAGTTTCAGAGTTTAATTGTAAAAGTTTTTGGGAAAAATCTTTTAGCTAAAATGTGGCCAAGTTTAGAAGCCGGAAACCTTGATGAAACCGTTAAATTTCAGAGCTCTATGCGATCGTCTGCATGGAAAAAAGCATTTTTAAGATCACCTGTCTTAACCGTCTCCTCAGCAATAGATCATTTTTATAAAGAAATTTTGCGGCGAACTCGCAGGCCGAAAGCATCAATCATCGCGGTTGTCGGCCCTGATGGAGCAGGAAAGTCAACGGTGATTGAATTGCTCGAAAAGAAAATATTTGAATTATTGATAAGAGAGCCAAAAGATATCTGTATAAAACATGCCAGGCCAAATATTTTTCCTAATATAAAGAAATTGCTTTCAGGAAGAAATTATAGAGAACATGAAGAGAAATTCACCTCGCCGCACCGGGCGCAGCCGGCAGGGACATGGAGTTCATTTTTTAGACTGATCTATTATTGGTCTGATTATTTTGTTGGATATTGGCTTCAGATTCGAAAACAATGTGTCGCGGGAAAAGTATTTTTATTTGACCGTTATTTTTATGATTTTATTGTGGATCCGCACCGTTCCCGTATCCATCTTTGTGACAAGGTGAGATTCTTTTTTTTAAATATAACTCCTAAGCCGGATTGTGTTGTTTTTTTGGATTGTGACTCAAAAATTGTTTATGAAAGAAAGCAAGAATTGAGCTTAGAAGAAATTTCTCGGCAGATGAGCGCCTATCGATCGTTAGCTCAAAATGACGTTCGGTTTATTGTTGTAGATGCAAGTTTACCTCCGAGTGAAATTATTACAGTTATAACCCGAAAATTAATCCAAAATTCATTTGGAAAAATAAAAATTTAAGAAGCCACACAGAGCTTTGAAAGGATTGCGCTTTGTCAGATTTTTTTTATAAACTCTTTTTTGTAATACTGCTTTGTTCTGAGTTCTATTATGTTCCTGTTGGGGGTGGTGTTGCGCGGCTGTATCATTTTTTTGCTATCGCAGTCATTCTGGCGCTAAGAAAATCGTTCACGGATCTTTTTAAGTCTTCCACGTTTATAGCAATTTGTTTGTTTGTTTCGATTAATATTTTTGCGATACTTTTCTCAGATTTTCCCGTTAAAGCGCTCGCTAGTTTTTGTTCGTTTTTGGGTAATATCGGTGTTGCTATCGCGACAGCCCTGATTCTTATATCCGGGAAAATCAGTTTAAAAGTTTTTAAACGAATGATTATGGGTATTACCATCGTAAGTATTCTTTGGGCAGTGATTCAAATTTTATCTTTCAAGTATTTTGGAAAAAATTTGGCTCTTTCTTCTCAGCAAGAGCCGCAAATTATGATTGGCTTTGGGCCGGGCTTTAGAACAGAAGCAAATGCTTTCGGGAAATTTTTATCACTGCCCTTTTTACTTTTTCTACCGGAGATTGTTCAAAAAAAGCGGCCGGGCTTCTTAGGCTGGGCCTATTTAATTATTGCCGTTGGAATTGTTGTGAACTTTACCCGAACCTCCATCTATGGAATAGGCATAGCAATGATTTTTTTCGTTTTTAGTTATTTTAAGTCGAGAACGGCTTCGAAACTTGTTATTCGAGGAGGCTATGTCGCCATTGTATTTTCAATATTTGTTTTTGCCTCAACAAACGGATGGCTGGGATCAAGTGAGTACGGCTCTTTTAAAATGCAGAATCTTTTCAATCAGGAAGAAGTTTTAGAGGGGGGGTCAAGCGCGTATCGTTTGGAATCTATGCAGGCTGTTCTGGATAATACTTTGCCTAATCCAAAAAGAGTTATGATAGGAAATGGATGGGGGCAAACTTACGTTGAAGTGCGCGGCGAAGAAATTCAGGCGGGAGGCGGAGATTCAGTCAACATCTTAGGATATAGCGGGGCTATCGGAGTTTTATTTTATTTGTTTTATTCTTTGGCGGCGTTATGGTCTGCGCGGATGGCATCAAAGCATTCCATGGATATCGATTTAAAACTGCTTGCCGAAGGAGTTTTTTTTGCGGGGATCGGTATTTTTGCGACATCACAAATTGCCGGATGTTTAATTACACCGGAGTATTGGATGTTGATGGGTATTTGTATGTATTTCGGAGTTTCCAAGGGGCGGCCGCCGCGTATTGTGGAAGAGGTTCTTACGGCATAATAAAAGGCACGGTTTTTCTCACGATACTTTTAACTGAACAGTCTGAATTTCTAATAAAAATACTTCTATGAACCAGTATGAATCTTATTGGAAAAAGAGCGATATGAGAAAAATACTTGTTTCCGCGTATGGATGCGAGCCCGGAAAGGGCTCTGAGCCGGGGGTGGGATGGCACTGGATTTTAGAAATGGCCAAATTGAATCAGCTTTGGGTCATTACCCGGAAAAATAATCGCTCAGAAATTGAAAAAAACCTTCCAAGTCACTTGATTAAGAACCTTCATTTTATTTATTTTGATGTTCCCAATTACCCCGGATTGTTAAAGCGAGGAGATAAGGGGCTTTATTTGTATTATTTTTTTTGGCAGTGGGGTGCTTACTTGTGCGCCAAGAAAATTTCCAAAGAAATCAAATTTGATTTTTGCATGCACCTTACTTTCGGCAGTCTTTGGATGCCTACTTTTATGCACAAGCTGAAAATTCCATTTATATGGGGGCCTGTCGGAGGCGGGGAAAGCGTGCCTTTTAACTATCTAAATAAACTCCCTTGGCGTGAATATCTAATGCAGCGGTTACGTAATTTATTAATCAAGTGTGTGGCACTGAACCCCTTTTTTATGACAGCTTCTGCGGCGGCAGAGATTATTTTAGTCAGAACCGATGATTCAAAAAAAATATTTCCGAAGAAATTTCAAAAAAAGATAATCACAATTTTAGAAACAGGTGTTTCCCAAGAATCGCTGAGTGAATCTAAGCTAAATCCAAAAAACAAGAGTCAGTGCGTAGAAATTATTTTTTCGGGGCGATTGATTGGAATTAAAAATATTGAAATGGCGATTGAAGCATTTGGGCTGGCCTCCCGGGTCTATTCTTCCATGCGTTTTACAATTATTGGAGATGGTCCGCGGATGCCTTCTTTGAAATTATCAGCAAAAAAAGCAGGCGTTTCGGATAAAGTTCAATTTTTGGGCGGTGTTAATCAGTTGACTGTGCTTGAGCATCTTAAGAAAAGTGATATTTTTCTTTTTCCGAGTTTGAAAGAAGGCGGTTCTTGGTCGTTAATAGAGGCAATTGGCGCAGGATGCCCTGTGATATGTATGGATATTTCGGGGATGCATGTAATAACCGACGATAGTTGCGCTGTTCGTATTCGACCCACATCTTATGAAGATTCTGTAAAGCATATGGCAGATGCCATCATTAAACTTTCAGTGTCGCAAGAGTTGCGTCAAAAGATGGGAATACTTGCCCGCGAACGCATTAAAGAGCATTTTACGTGGCCTGAAAAAGGTGTTTTTATGGAAAAGATATTTGATAAATTAAACCGAAATTAATTTAAAAATGAAAGATTTTTATATTTTACACGGCAGAAATAAATCCACACTTATTGTTGATTTAGCCTCTTTGAAGGATATTTATGATTCATTGGAGTTCTATTTTGCGTGTTCATTTAAACAGAAAATAAGCAAAGCAGCAGCCTGCGCGTATTTGGCGGGATTATGGATATTCAAAAAGTCAGGTTTGGTTTCATTTAAAAACACCGCCTATGTGCAGGAATATTTGCAGGAAATTACGCATTCTGACGTGGTATTTGAGGTCGAACCGCCTTGTTCGATCCTCGTGTCGCCAACTCGAGATAAAGTGATCATTCATTATCATCGGTCCCACTATCAAAAATTTTTATTTGGGAAGAGTCAAAAGAAGGCTTTGGCGGAAATTCAGGCATATCAAAGCATTCAAGATAAACCCTGTCGGTATCTTTTGATATCAAAATTATCATATGCTTCCGAAAAAAGAAATTATAGTGTTTTTGAGCTCAGAAACAATTTTGATTCAAGGATCGTTGCAAAGCCGGACGCATCGCTTTTGCTTGCCGCTTCAATCGAGCTTTTTAAGTTAACTAAGAGTGGGCGGATTTTGTTTTCAGATCTTGTTTCTAACTTAAAAAGAGAATTGCTCAGGCAGACATCTCCGGAAGCAATCAGGCTGATTGATGAGCTTGACGAAGCGGTTCAAATCTCAAAGTGTGAATGGCTTCCGGAGGGTTTTGAGCACGGAGATTTCAAGATTTGGAATATCCGATGTTATGAAAGAGCATTGCATGTTTTTGATTTTGAAGAAAGTTCTCTCAAAGGACTTCCTTTGATGGATTTATTAAATTTTTATGTGGACCCCATGGTGTTGCATGAAAAATCCGATCAGGA
>CAZSVD010000361.1:0-4815 GCA_964610145.1 uncultured bacterium
TTTTTTCCAGTAATGTTCAAACTACTTTGGTTCCCGCTGGCGGATCAGCCATTACTCAATTCAAAGTTGAAGTGCCCGGGACTTATATTCTTGTGGATCACTCTATTTTCAGAGCTTTCAATAAAGGCGCCTTGGGGCAAATGAAAGTAAGCGGGGATGAGAATAAAGAAATATATTCCGGGAAAATAGGTGATGAGGTTTACTTGCCAGAAGGTTCAACCATTCAAAATATTGCGGCGGTAGCTATTCCGCAACCGGCTGCCGGCAATAAAGAGGAAAGAATCGAGCTGGGTGAAGTTGGTTATAAGCAGAATTGTATGGCTTGTCATCAAGCGGGCGGGCAGGGAATTCCTTCCGCCTTTCCGCCCTTGGCAAAGTCGGATTATTTAAATGAGGATGCCAGCCGTGCCATTCGGGTTGTAGCTCATGGGTTACATGGAAATTTGAAAGTGAACGGAGAAACTTATAATGGCGTGATGCCTTCCATGCAGCTGAAAGATGAAGAGATCGCTAATATTCTCACTTATATCTACAGCAGCTGGGGTAACTCGGGCAAAGAAGTGACTCCTGAGCAAGTTGCGGAAGCGAGGAAGCTAGGCGCGATTAAATTGGAATCTTTGGAGTAGTTCTTGATTTTACGCTGGCTGGCAGGATTTATTTTTCTGGCCGTTTGTTGTTCATGTCAAAGTTTTCCGGCGCAAAGAACAGCACCTATTCCTGCGGGAGAATATGTGCCCTTTTTTGACCCGAAAAAAAAATCGGTGACGGTAAATTCATTTGAATTAGATGTTTACCCCGTCACGCAAGGACAGTTTTTAAGCTTTGTTCGGGAAAACCCGGAGTGGCGGCGGTCTCGGGTTAAAAGTATTTTTGCGGATCCGGAGTATTTGAAGAATTGGAAAGGCGATTTAGAAGTTGGTTTGGAAAATTCGCCGGTGACTTATGTTTCTTGGTTTGCGGCCAAGGCTTATTGCGAATCAAGAAACCAGCGGCTACCAACCACGGATGAGTGGGAGTATGCCGCGCAGGCCAGCGAAATCCGCGCGGATGCAAGCGCGGAGGCAGAGAACAAGGCAAGGATTTTAGAGTGGTACGGCAAGCCAATTCCCGATGATTTACCGGATATTGGAACAACCTACAAAAACTTTTTTGGAGTGTTTGATATGCATGGCTTGATTTGGGAGTGGGTGTTTGATTTTAATGCGATTCCTAAGAGTGACGGCCGAGCCAGCAACGTGAATTTACCGCAAAATCTATTTTGTGCCGGCGGAGTCGGGTTCTCGGGGGACCCCGCGAATTACGCGACATTTATGCGTTACGCGTTTCGCAGCAGTTTAAAAGGAACTTACACTGTGAAAGGATTGGGTTTTCGATGCGCCCAAAATAGTCATGATTAAGAAAGTGTTTTTAATTGTGGGGTTGGCGGGTTGCTTTGCGTTTGCGGCTGAGGCGGCGGAGCCGTTGCCTGAAAAATCCTTATATCATTTTAAGCAGGTTTGGAAAAATCAATACGGCAAGAAAGTCGCTTTGGAATCTTTGCGAGGCCGGGTACGGGTCGTTGCCATGATTTATACTCAATGCAAAGGGGCTTGCCCTTTAATTGTGAACACGTTGAAGAGAATCGAAAAGAAACTGCCTGCTGCTGGTTTTAATAAACCGGGCTTTGTTTTGTTTTCCATGGATCCCAAGCGTGATTCTCCGAAAGTGCTCAAAAAATTTGCTAAAATGTTTCAGCTGCAAAAAGAGCGTTGGCAGCTTTTGACTTCGGATGAAAGCAATGTGCAAGAGCTTGCTACGGCCTTGGATTTTAGTTTTAAGGAATCACCGAATGGAATGTTCGTTCACCAAAATACGATTTTTGTTTTGGACTCTAACGGCGTTTTAATCGGCCAGTATATGAATCTGGATGAAGCGGTTGATGGGGTAGAAAAGGAGTTGTCGCGGCTTTCTTAATCCGAAAACTCTGTAAGGGAGTAGTTTGCCCATGACGAATGATAAAAATCGCCAGCGGGCGTTTGATGCTGAGCCCGCATCGCTTTTGGTTGCAGCCGTTCACTTTAGTCCGTTCCCCATTTTAATCACGGATCGGCGGGGAATAATTGAGTATGTTAACCCCATGTTCAGCCAGGTTACTGGATATGCTCTGGATGAATTGAAAGGTAAGACGCCGCGAATTCTTAAATCGAATCAAACGCCTCTTTCAACGCACCAAAATTTGTGGAGCACGATTTTGTCGGGGGGCGTTTGGAGTGGCGAAATTTGCAACCGTAAGAAAAATGGGGAAGAGTTTTGGGAATCGATAGCGATTCGCAGCATCAAAGACGAGATGGGTGAGATTACCCATTTTGTGAGTGTTTGGCATGATGTTACGCGAAGAAAAGAACAAGACAACGAGAATCAACTCGAGAAGAAAAATCTTGAGAAGCAATCGCGCACGGATGATTTGACAGGGCTTTTTAACCGAAGGCATATCTTTGCTGAGCTTGAAAAAGAGGTTCACCGTGCGGTCCGATATAAACGGGATTTATCCGGAATGATGATCGATTTGGATAATTTCAAACAAATCAATGATCAATATGGGCACGCAATTGGCGACCGGGTGCTTTATTCGTTTGCGCGGATGCTGGAAAAAAGCGTGCGAACGATGGATGTTTTGGGGCGTTATGGCGGCGATGAGTTTTTAATTATTTTGCCTGAAACGGGGCTTTCATCCGCGAGAGTTATTGCCGAGCGGATTCAAAGCGTGTCAAGCAACTATCAAAAACAGGTTTTATGGGAGTTTGAAAATATTTCAGTCAGTATCGGGTTGGTTGCTTTGGATGAGAGCTGCCGAGGGGATAAGAATCTTTTTTTTGAAAAAATTGATAATGTGCTGCTTCTCGCGAAACGCACTGGAAAAAATACGATTGTTTTAGGTTGAGCTGTTTTTATTTTTAATATTTTAGGGGGATTTAATCAAAATGAATTATGCGCATATCACCCGTGAACCTTACCGTTTCTTTTTTCCGCTCGGCTGTTTAGCGGCTTTGATTGGCGCGGGATATTGGGTTCTTTTTTCGTTGAAAATCGTTTCGGGGTATATGCCCGCTGCGCATGCCTCGATTCAAATGCAGGTTTTTGTGCATTGTTTTATTCTTGGTTTTTTGATGACGGCGATGCCGCGTTTGACCGGAACCGTCTCTTCGCAGCCCGGGGAAGTGCTGCATATGGCCCTTTGTGTTTTGGGCCAAATGGTTTTGCTTTTAAAGCAGCAAATTCTCGTGGCTCACTTTCTTTTTGGCTGGACTTTAATCGCGCTGGTTATTTTTATGGCACAAAGAGTCCGGAGCAGACGATCCGGCGTGGCAGGGGGCGGCGGACCGCCGCCGGAATTTGTGTGGCTGCCGCTTGCCATGCTGACGGCTTGGACAAGCATCGGAATCGAGTGGGCGGTTCAGGCTCAGCTAATCTCCACGGAATGGTTCGCTGTTGCGAAAAAAATGGGTGAACAAGGCTGGGTTTTGGGAGTGATTTGCGGAGTTGGCGGGTTTTTAGCGCCCAGGCTGATGGGAACTTTTCGCGCGCCTTCCTTAACTGATCCGAGCGGGCAGAAAAAAAGAAGAGCGCTTTTGCATGCGATGCTGGGAGTTTTATTTCTGATTAGCTTTTTGCTGGAGGTGAAAAGCGTTTTAGCAGGAAGCGGATTGCGTGCTTGTGTGATTTCGGTCGCTGTGCTTTACAGTCTCAACGGTTTGGCTTGGCCGAAAGTTCCCGAGTTTTACGCACGTTTAATTTGGTTTTCTTTTTTAGCCATGCTTTCGGGTTTGTGGGGAACCCTTTTATTTCCGAGTTACGCTGCGCTTGCTTTGCATGCTCTTACTATCGGAGGCATTGCCCTTATGATTTTCTCGGTGGCGACCATGGTGATTTTGACGCATCAAGGGCGGCCTGAACTTTTGCGAAAGCCACTACCTATTCTATGGCTTTTGAGCGGTGCAACGGTCGTTAGCTTGCTTTTGAGAAGCATTTCTTTTTTTGATCCGGCGCATTATTTTCGCTGGGTCGGGATTTCAGGTGCGGTTTGGAGTTTGTCGGTTTTGATTTGGTTTGTATGGATGTTGCCGCGTGTAGCCAAAGCTGTGGACCCCGGCGAGGTTGAACGTTTGCATGAGCAAGCAAAGCAGCGCGTCGTCGAGCTGAGAAAATAAATGGCGCTGTCCTGGTGTTTGATTTTCAAACCTTTGCTTTTTGCAAGCAACAACAGTCAAGGAATCGTTTTTTAGCCGTAAAGAGGTGACAAAAGAAAAAGTATGATATTTCTGATATGGATAAATTGCCACTACACTCAAATTTGCCTCTACCAGTAAATATTTTCAAGGGCACTACACAGTAGCCGTTTTTTAGTAAGTCATTTTCTTAAAAAATTTCCTGTCCCAAAAATCTCATAACCATTTTATTTGAGAGAACTTCTGATCTTCATCCCGCCCTCGCCTCTACACCCTTTTCAGGGTGTACCATTAAATTGACTACACCCCCTCTTCTTATGAATTTTTAGGTGGTGTAGTCAATTTAATTTCGGCTGGGGCGGGATGATCTCTTTTTGGTTACATGTTTGGGGTGAATCTCTTTTGAATGGTTTGGAAGTAAGAAGAAGCAGATTGAATGAGTGTTTGTGCAGCGGTTTGGGTAGCAGGAGATTTTTGGGGGTGAATATTTATTTTTCAGAATAGGAAGCGTTGACACAGACGCACTAGGAGGGGGTGTTTTTGCCCAAGACTATAGAGAGAACAATAAATTTAAATGAGAAAGTATAAGAGTCTGGTGAAATGCCGATCT
>CAZSVD010000362.1:0-3238 GCA_964610145.1 uncultured bacterium
GGCCGCAATCAGTGTTGTCGGTCCAAGCAATTTAATCTCATTTATCAAAACAACTCCGCCGTATTGGTCAACGGAACTTGCCAATATTTACCGGCGTGTGGGTCATCCGGAGAAAGACGTGGATTTTTTAAAATCACGATCGCCGCTTTTTTTTGCCGGTCAAATTCATATTCCGCTTTTGATCGCGCAGGGAGCCAATGATCCGCGCGTGAATCAGGCCGAATCAGATCAAATTGTCCAGGCTTTGCGAGCGCATGGCGTGGCTCACGAATATCTTCTTTTTCCCGATGAAGGGCACGGGTTTGCACGGCCCGAAAATCAAATGAAATTTTACGCGGCTGCCGAAGCTTTTCTTGCCAAATATTTAGGCGGACGCGTCCAAAAGTAACCTCAAGCGGAGAGTTTGACAGAACCCGCTTCCGGCTTTAACCTGTTGTCATGTCAGCGTTTTAATTTTGACCGAATTAACGGTGCGGGGTGATTTGTGAAGAAATTCATCGGTTCATTGTTGCTTATACTGGTTGCCATTACGGTAATTTTATATTTTACGAGCAGTATTTTATTAAGCGCGATCTTAAGCGGGGTTGTCGGGGCGCCGGTTCATGTTCAGAGAGTGAAACTCGGTCTTTCCGGAGCCGGAATTTACGGGTTAGTGATTCATAATCCCAAAGGGTTTCAGGAGAAAATTCTTGCTTCTGTCCCTGAGGCCTCGGTCGATTATGACACCGGCGCTTTTTTAAAAGGAAAGGTGCATTTAAAACGCATTAAAATCGCGATGGATGAAGTCACTGTGGAGCGCAATGCGGACGGAAAATTTAATTTGATGGAAATCAGCGCGATGAAAAAGCCCGCCGAGGAACCAAAAAAACAAGCTCCGTCTAAGCCAAGCACTCCGGGTGAGCCGGGGAAGGCTGTGACGCTTCCGCCGCTGCAAATCGATGAAGTTGTGTTGGATCTCAACAAGGCGCGTTTTATCGTGGGCGGAGTGACGAAAGAATTTTCTTTGGGTGTTCAAAACGAAACTTTTCGTGATGTGACCTATGTTCCGGCTCTGATTCGGCAGGTTGTTTTCTTTATTTTAAAGAAAGTCGGACTTTCATCTTTTCCCGGAAATATCGGAACTCTGATTCAGGGAGTTAGCGGCGAAGCAAGTACGGCTCTCAGCGGGCTCATGAAAAAAATCAATAATTTTTAGGCTGCGGAATTTAAAATCATGACAAAAATTTTGCGACGGATAGTTTTTTTCTTATTCGTCGCTGTTTTTTTTATCGGTGCCCCGCGAATTGTCTTTTATGCCCTGGGTTACAGTTATAAACCCGGCAGTGATAACGGACTTGTCAAAACCGGTTTGATTTATCTTTCCACCACTCCGCCGGGAGCCACCGTCTATGTCGGCGGCCGCCGCTATCACGATACGACGCCCGCGATTATTCGCGATCTTTTGCCGCAAACCTATCCGATTAAGCTGATGCTGAAAGATTATGAGATTTGGGCTCAGGATGTGCCTGTTGAGGCCGCAAAAGCTTCCGTTCTGGGAAAGGTTTTGTTGCATCCCAAAAAACCGGACTGGCGCGTGTGCCTTTGGGATCGCTACGATGATCTTGTTCCCGTTCCCGACACAAAATATCTTTTGTTAAAAAAAGGAAACTCACCGGGCGGCGCGCAAATATTTGACTGGAAAGAAAAAAAGGCGAAGCCCGCTTCTTCCGAAAACTTAAAAGCCCAGTCATTTTTTAAGACGAAGAAAATTGCGGATGATGAAATATTCGCTGTGAACGGGAAAGGACAGTTTTTTCTGATCGAGAGCGGTGAAATTCTTGTGAATGAAGGCGTTTTGGGATTCCGTTATGATAAAAAAAATCACAAGGCGGTTATTTGGACACAAGACTCGATTGGTTTGGCCGAGATGATTAAATCTAAAAAAGAACCGGGCTTGGTTCAAAAAAGAGTCAAGCTGGAATGGGTTTTCAAGCAAGGACAGAAAATCAGTCAGGTTTTTTGGGCGCATGACGGAGCGTATGTGCTTTTTCAGGATCGAAGCAAAGTTTTTATGCTGGAGCTCGAGACCTTTGGCGCGCCTTCCGTTTATGAATTGTTGGAAACAAAAAATGAGAGTCATATATTTTATTCGGATGAGTCTGGAGAGCTTTTTTATTTGGATAAAAAAATCGGCAATTTGATGTCCGTGGAAGTTATTCCCAAGTGGAAAGTTTTGGAAATTCCTTTCGCCATTCTTCAGGAAAAAGAGAAAGAAGGGAAGGTGGCGCGTTTATGAAGCCTTTCCATTTTTCCCGGCATGGTTTAACGGGTTGGGAGTTGCGCCGTGAAAGATTTTTTGAGATTTTACCCGGTTTTACAAGCTGGAGTATCTTAGCGGGTATGATCGGCTTGTCCTTTTTTCAGCCGGTGATCGCGGCGGTGATCATTATCCTTTTTGATTTTTATTGGCTGTTACGCCTTTTTTATCTGACTTTGTTTTTGAGGATTGCGTATTTAAGGCTTTCGCTGGAAGAAAAGACAGACTGGCTTGAGCGTGTCCGAAAAATTGATGCCTTGAAGCAAGGGGCGGAGGTTGAAAAAGCATCGCCGCGAGGCTGGCAAGCGCGCGTTTCGGATTTGGTTTTCAGGGGAGAATGGAAGAAATTGAAGGCCTCAGGCGCGCTTCCGCCGCTTTCGAAGGATATTTATCATTTGGTCATTGTGCCTATTTATAAGGAGTTACGTGAAGTGGTTGAGCCGGGAGTGGCCAGTTATGCGGAAGGCCGTTTTCCGGCAAAACAAATTTTGATTGTGTTGGCCGTTGAGGAAAGAGCCAGTGAGCAGGTTAAGGCCGGCGCGCGGGCGATTCAGGAAAAATACAAAGAAGTGTTTTTTGATTTTTTGATTTCGATTCATCCGGATGGTGTTCCCGGCGAAGCACGTGTGAAAGGCGCCAACGCAACTTGTGCCGCGCGTTTATCGCACCAATATTTAACCGACAAAAAAATTCCATCTGAGAATGTGATCGTTTCCTGTTTTGACGCGGATACTGTTGTCAGCCCAAGTTATTTTTCATGTTTAACTTATTGTTTTATGGTTTGTCCTGAGCGGGAGCGCGCCAGCTTTCAGCCTATTCCTGTTTATCACAACAACATTTGGGATGTTCCCGGATTTGCGCGTATTTTGGAAATGGGAGCTTCTTTTTTTCAGCTGACTGAAGCCACGCACCCCGACCGATTAGTGACTTTTTCAAGCCATA
>CAZSVD010000363.1:0-2037 GCA_964610145.1 uncultured bacterium
CTAAATACTTGCCTCCGAATTGCGCGCCAATCCGGCTTTCCTGAGCCACTTCGAGCAATTTCTTTTCCCATTCCAAATCACGAAAGGCTTGTCCCTGCGCGTTTCCATTTTTGGGCAAATAATCATAGTAGCCGGTCGAAGCCAGCTTAACCGCTTTGAGTGTTGCCTCCGCGCTGGTTCCCCCGATCACCACCACGAGATGATAAGGCGGACAAGCCGCAGTCCCTAAATCACAAATCTTTTTACGCAAAAAATCTTTGAGCGATTTCTCATTCAAAACCGACTTTGTCTCCTGATAAAGATAACTTTTGTTGGCCGATCCACCGCCTTTGGCGATAAACAAAAACTGGTATTCGCTTCCGGGAGTTGCGCTAATTTCAATTTGCGCGGGCAAATTACTCCCGGTATTTTTTTCTTCAAACATGGAAAGCGGCGCAAGCTGCGAATAGCGCAGATTTTTTTCCTGATAAATCTCGTAAACGCCTTTGGAAAGCGCCTCAGCATCATTCGCTCCGGTCCAAACTTGCTCACCTTTTTTTGCGTGAACAATCGCGGTCCCCGTATCCTGACAGGACGGCAATTTACCTTCAGCGGCAATCGCGGCATTCTTCAAAAGTGTCAGCGCGACAAAGCGGTCATTTTCGGAAGCTTCCGGATCATCTAAAATTTTTGCGACTTTTTCGAGATGCGCCGTACGCAATAAAAAGGAAACATCAAAAAAAGCTTCTTTGGCAAGCCGCGTTAAAACCTGCGATTCCACGCGCAATACTTTTTCTCCGGCAATGGTTTCAACCCGGATACCTTCTTTTGAAAGCAGCCGGTACTTGGTGTTATCCGCGGCCAACGGAAAAGGATCTTGATATTGAAATGTCATTGGGGCTTTTTTTCTCCTGACGAAATATCCAGTTTTTTATCAAGAAGACTATAAAACAATTTCGTCACAAAATAAAGCGCGACAATCACCGCCGCAGCCCCCAGCAAAACCCACTTAAAGGAATGCATCAGCCAATCCCGAATCGTCTCTCCATAGGTAAAAATGAGAAAAGCGGGAATAAAGTAGCGAATGGTGCGGGAAATAATACCAATTAAAATGAACACCTTAAAATCAAGCTTCATCAAGCCTGCCATTACCGAGTAGAGCTTGTCCGGCACCGGTGTAAACAAGGCTACCAATGTTGCCTTATTCTGATACCGCTGAATTAACTTCTGAATTTCCGCGAGGTGCTTGTTCCCAAATATCTTAATTAATGATGTCTTTCTCCCCCATCGTCCGACACCGTAACTGCTGGCCAATCCCAAAATGGCCGCAAGCACGCTGATCGCCGCAAAAACAAAACTCCGGCGGGGATCCGCGAGGGCAACCGTGATGAGAACCGGATCATGCGGAAGGGGCGAAAAAAAAGCTTCGATGTAAGCATTAATCAGAAGGACAAAAGGCCCCCAGGGCGTTGCCGCAAGCTCTAACAAACGCGCCATCCAGTGGTGAAGCATGGATTAACCTTCTTTCTTAAGATTCGATTTTAGCACGGAGTTCACGTAAACCCGCGCAATAATCCCAACTGGAAGGAGTATGCCAGCGGTAAGGAAATTCTTTACATTGCTCCGGTTTAACCGGATGAATCATACAACCAAGGCTTTTCATTTTCTCGACTGATTCGTTTTTTTCGGCAACTTCGGGTGAAACTCCATTTTGTTTCTCAAAGAGCTTGTCGCTATTTGAATCTTGAGGAAGCTCCAGAAAAATACAAGTTTCATCGGGAAGCTTTTTCAAAACTAAACGGCGCCTATCAATCACTTCACAATGCTGATCGGTAAAATCATAAAGCTGCATTTTGAGATATTCCGCGATTTTTTCTGCTTCCCCGTCTTTCAAATAAACATATCCGGGACGACGGCAGCACTCATTGCAGCGGCGACATTGAAAATCACTGTCAATTCGCGCCTGAATTTCGGGGGTGATCTTAAATTTATCCACAAATTTTTTACGACTGCTTGCTGAAACTTTCTATCAAACCATGGGCTAACCAACTCGAAAAC
>CAZSVD010000364.1:0-3358 GCA_964610145.1 uncultured bacterium
TTTTTGGATTCATGCTGACCTTTTTATATATTGTGATGCCTAATACTCACGTTAAAAAGCGCTCAGCCTTTTTTGGCGGATTTATTGCGGGTGGAATTTATCAACTTGTGCAGGTGCTTTATATTAAATCTCAACTTGTCGCGACGCGTTTTGGCGCGGTTTACGGAAGCTTTGCCGCCTTGCCGCTTTTTTTAACCTGGCTTCAAATTTCATGGCAAATTGTTCTTTACGGTGCGGAGCTTTCTTTCGCACATCAAAATGAAGAAACCTATGAATTTGAAGAAGAAAGCCGCAACGCGAGCACGGCGTTAAAAAAATCCGTGGGATTGCTTTTAACGCATGCCTGCATTAAACACTTTTGCGCGGGGGAAAAGCCGATCGAAGTTCATGAGTTTGCGCATCAATATGATATTCCGATGAGACTTGCGCGCGCCGCATCCGACAAACTTCAGGCCGCCGGTATCCTTTGTGAAGTTGACGGACATAACAAGGAAACGGAGTTGTTGCAGCCCGCGCGGGATGTGGCCGATTTGACGATTGAGTTCGTTCTTTCCGCGTGGGATGATGCCGGTTCAATGGATCTGGGTATGGATGAATCGGCATCTTTTAAGAAAATTGCCGCTGCCGTGGCGGATTTACGTCAAGCCGCTCATAAGCATCCTTCTAATTTGCTGCTCAAAAGTCTGTAATTGAGGATTTTCACACTGTGAAACCTCGCCGCTTCAGTCGAAAACTTAAAGCTCAGCGCCGCGTGATTGCTCATGCCAATTTTCAAAGAGAGCAAAGTCTGAAAGAGAATGCCGCGAAGGCTGCTGCCGGTGCCTGCTATCAAAAAAAATTACACGCGCCCGATCCGGTATCTGCGCCCAAAATTATTTTTGAAGATTCGCATTTAATCGTGGTGGATAAACCCGCCGGGCTTTTATCGCAGGAAGACGCTTCCGGCGCGCCGACGATGGTGGATTGGCTGCGCAAACATTTTGGCCGGCATTATGTCGGGACCATTCACCGTCTTGATAGAAATACTTCCGGAATTATGATTATTGCGAAACGCACAAAAGCGGCAAGTCGTTTGTCGGAAGCTTTGCGTGAAAATAAAATTCACAGAACTTATCTGGCGTGGCTGCATGGTTCAATTCGTGATCCTCAAACATGGGTTCATTGGCTTTTGAAAGATGAAAATAAAAATACGGTGAAAGTGGTTTCACAAAAGACGCATGGAGCCAAAGAAGCGGTTCTCAGTTTAAAGCCGCTACGTTACGCCGAAAAAAATGGAAAGAAATTAACGCTTACGGAAATTCAACTTGAGACGGGACGCTCGCATCAAATCCGCGTTCAATGCGCCGCGAAAGGATTTCCATTGGCGGGGGATGTGAAATATGGTGTTCCCGGTGATCCAACATTTGTTCGTCCCGCGCTTCATTCTGCCAGCGTTTCATTTCCGCATCCGATGACGGGTGAAATTCGCTCCTATATTGCTGAGCTTCCATCTGACCTCAAGCTTTAAGCTGATCTTCTGTTTTTTCAATTTTATCCACATCTAACGCTATATTTAGCTATAAATGCTATATATTGCCATATTATTAAATCAATAGTTCTTAAAAGATTCATTAAAAAATTGCAATTATTTAATTGATTAGTTATTTTTCTAATAGGGCTATAGAAAACATTTTAGAAAGATTATTGCAGTTAGTTTAAAGGAACTCAAAGATGACACATGTCAAATTCCATCGGGGGGTAGCGCTATTTACCCTGATGGCATTTATTGTCACTAACAATTGGATGATTCCCAAAGCTTATTCTGAAACTATGCGCACGGAGTCTGTTCAGGTTAAGCCGATCGCTGTGGATCATCTGACGTTTCCCGAAAAATTTGGTGAAGTGGTTGAAAGTCATTCCGGAAAAGGCAGCGTTATTATTGTTCAGGACGCTCACGCGATTCCTGACGCGCAAAAAAATATCGCCAATCTGATTCGATTTTTGCAAAAAGAGTATGGCGTTGAAACCATAGCGCTTGAAGGCGCCAGCGGCGATTTAGATCCGCAGATTTTCAAAAGTTTTCCCGACAAAAAATTATTACGCGAAGTTTTCAAAAGTTATCTTGATGCGGGTGAAATTGCGGGAGGCACCGCCTCTGCCGTATTTGATAATTCTAAAACGGAATATCGTGGAGTGGAAGATTGGGGCTTGTATGAAGAAGCTTTAGGTTTTTATTTAAAAGCGATGGAGTCCGAGTCTGCGCTTTCGGAAAAGTTACAAGTTCAAGCTGGGCAGCTTCAGTCTGAAAAAGAGAAAGCCTATTCCGATCGTTTGCTCAAAGTCGATTCCGCGGTGGAAAAATTCTATTCCAATCTTTCTGAGATTACGGACTTGATCAAGGTCTTGGGCACGGTGCAAAAACCTCAGGTCGGAAGCGATTTAGAGGCGGTATGGATTGAGGTTCAAAAACAAGATAAGGAGGATAAGCAGCATCCCGCGAAAGACATTGAAGTTCGTAAGATTGCAAATCAGGTTGAACAGGTTTTGCAAAAGAAAGACAAAGAGATCCTAAAAAACTTCTATGGTAAAAAACAGGAATGGATGACGGGAGAAGTGAGCGCAGAAGCGTTTGGTATGTATTTAAAAGAAACGGCTGAAAAGTATGACATCAGTATTGAAATGTCCACTGAACTGCTTGGAATGGTGCGCCAGCAAAGAAAGCTGAAAGAGTTAGAAGGGACAAAGTTCTTTCGAGATATTGAGACGTATATTCGTGAAGTCAAAGATCTGTTGATTCAAAATGAAACGGAGAAGAGCAGTTCGAGTGTGATCCGTGATTTGGATCAGCGCACAGAGTTGCTGCGCACGCTTGAGAAACTTATCAAGCTTGAATTATCGCGCCCCGAATGGAACCGCTTTAAAACATCGGATATTAAACAGCAGATTTTAAAACAGGAAGAACTGGTCTATCACCTCGCGTTTTACGCGAGCGCAGAAGAACGCGATCAGGTCTTTTTTGAAAATCTTAAGAAAAAAACCGGAAATCAAATTGTGGTCGCGGGCGGTTTTCATGCGGAAGGATTAACGAACCGGTTGAAAGAAGCGGGTATCGGCTATGCGCTTGTCATGCCGAAGATTAATCATATTCCGGAAAACTTAGCGTATCGCTCGCAAATGCGCGGTGAAGTTTCGTGGAAAGACTATTTCGAAGTTGAGAACGGCCGCATCCATCTTTACAAAGCTTTCGTTCGCGCGGTGCGTGACAGATTGATGAATCGCGCCAAAGACGGAGCATTAAATGACTCCGGAATTCAAATGCTGAAAGCCTGGCGCGATCAAACGATTCGTGATTTGTCGGATCAGGGGAAGGTGGGGCGCG
>CAZSVD010000365.1:0-2148 GCA_964610145.1 uncultured bacterium
TAAACTTATTGATAAACGTAACAAACAGCATTGCGGCAGCGGCGGATGAGAATGTCTCTCCCAGCGCTCCTCCAACATTAATAAAGCAAATACCTGCCGCCATCCAAAAAAGCATTTTAGTCCATGATCCCTGATTCAAGTAAATTAAAGCCGTATAATCAAAAAGTGCCAAAATAAAGCCAAAAACCAGATAACCCAAAATAATTCCAAGACTTCCAAAATTAATATAAAACTCCATAACTTGTCCGACACCAATCGAGGTGCCTGCCGCGAAAGTAAACCCGGTATAATCTTGCACTAAATTACCGCTTCCACCCGCTCGAGGTTTTGATGCCCAAATAATTCTGGGTATCATCTTTAAAAGAGCCGTGATAATTGTTCCCCCATTTGCATATCTGATATTCCCCTGATTTAAATATTCAATGGCTGCGCCGATTAAATAATTTTGGTTTAATCGCGAATCTATAATTTCCAACACAACCGGATTATGGAAATCAAAAAAGGAAAAATCCTTAGCAACCCCCACAAGCATATTTCTTTTTTCGGCAGTCGTCGCATATTTATTCCAAAGAACTTCACGAATCTGCATTTTATTCGCTGAATATGTCATAAAAGCGGAAGCCCCAAAATAAGCCGCAAAAAAATAAATCAAAACCAACTTCCAGCGAGGCTTAAAAAAACAGAGTAAAAAAGCCAGGATTATCATCGATGAATGCAATCCATATCCCATAAACCCCAAGCAAACAACTGTCACCAAAGGAAACGACGCGCAGGCGATTGCTGTCGTAAAAAATAATAAAAAACCATTTCGCTTCAAAAGACTTTGATAAATTAAAAGACAAATTGACGCTGTCAAAAGGGGCCAGGCGGAAATAAAAAAAGCATTCGCACTGGGGATTCCTTTCACAAAGGGATGCACAATGAGAAGAAAAAATAGAGCCGTGGCGACGTAGACACTCGCCATATTTTTTTTAGGCGCGCATTTTTCGTAACCGCCGCTATATTCAAAAGGTCTTATTCTTCTTTTAAAGACTGTAAAAATACCCACGCCTATAGTAAAAAAAACAAAGCCCAAAACCGCCGCATCAAACCCCGCAAAGGTGTACGCGGTCTTATTCACCACCGACATTGCGTTTGTATTATTATTCGCAAACCATGGAAATAAATAAATCAAGCCGCTAAACCAATGTATCGAAAAAAAATCACCGCTATAGGCAAGAATCAAGCCTACACTCAGAATCCAACCCCTCCATATTCCCATGATAAAAATCAAAGCACAAAAGAGACATAGGCCTAACTCAACAACCAATTTAAACTGATCTATCATTTGTTATATCTCCCTCTCTCTAACAATCAAAGGACTGTCATTCAGGTCCGTTTCAATTTTATTTCCAGATAAGCGATAAGATCATCCGCCATGTTACTCCAATCGCGCGGACGAAACAGCTCATAAGCACGTTTAGCCATTTCCGCTATTTCATCCCTGTGAAAATGACACCACCTCAATCGATCAGAAAAAAGTGCCGGCTCACGAATCGGAAAGACCCATCCATTAATACCTTCTTGAATAAAATCAGGCGCGGAACAATTCGCCGTTGAAAGAATGGGCAGTCCCGCTGCCTGTGCTTGCGCTAAAACTGCCGCAAATCCATCTTGCAATGTTGTGAAAATAAAAATATCCGCCCAATCATAAAATCCAGGAAGTGAGAATTCGGGTTTACGAGGAACCCATTTGATTTTAATATTTTTCGCCAACGCTTCCGCATCAGCCGTAATCGTACCAACAAAACAAAATTCAACTTCATCTGACAGCTTGGAAACAATTTCTTTGAAATCAAGTGCGCCTTTCTGGCATGAAAAATTTCCTGTCATAAGTACCCGCAGCTTATTCCCCGAAGTCATTCTTCGGGCGCGGCTTTCTATCTGATTCGGTAAACTTCGAAATTTTGAAACATCTACACCCAGAGGCAAAACAAACAATTTTTGAGAATGAATTCCTTGACTAATAAAAGAATTTTTTGCGAAACTAGATAAAACGACGATAACATCCGCTAAATCATATTCGCGCTTTTCTCTTTCAATCATCCAAGGGCTGGGCTTATCGATAACCATTCCCGTTCGCTTTTCTTCGTCGGTTAAAATATCGTT
>CAZSVD010000366.1:0-2130 GCA_964610145.1 uncultured bacterium
GCTATTGCATTTATATCGCGCTTTGGGTGATTTTGATTTACTGCCCCGTATGTCATTGGGTTTGGGCGAGCGACGGATTTCTTTTTAAGCTTGGCGCCAAAGGCGTGATTGATTTCGCGGGGGGCATTGTCGTACACATTACAGCCGGTATTTCTGCGTTAATTGCCGCGCTTTATTTGGGTAAGCGTAAAGGCTATCCCTTATCCGCGATGCATCCCAGCAATTTAGTTTTAACATTGCTTGGCGCGGGGCTTTTGTGGGTGGGCTGGTTTGGTTTTAATGCGGGCAGTTCATTATCAAGTAATCTCGATACCGCGCGTGCTTTAACGGTAACCCAAACTGCCGGGGCAGCAGGAGCTCTTTCCTGGGTTTTGCTGGAAGCTTTCAAGCATGGCCGCGTGACCAGTTTGGGTTTTTCGAGCGGCGTGTTGGCCGGACTTGCGACCGTGACTCCCGCGGCCGGAGTTGTGACGCCGCTTGGTGCGATGATTTTAGGTCTTATCGCTTCACCGGTTTGTTATTTTGGAATTAATCTCAAAATTAAATTTGGTTACGACGATAGCCTGGATGTTTTTGGCGTGCATGGTATGGCCGGTCTTTTGGGTGCGCTTGCGCTGCCGTTCTTGATCCGTGCGTCATGGATGGCTGAGGCAGTCGCCCTAAAATCAAATTGGAATATGTGGCAGCAGTTTCTTGTGCAATTGCAGGGCGTCGGAATTACGGTTGTTTACACTGCGGTTGTTTCCTTTTTGCTTGTCGTTATTGTTGATAAGACTTTTGGTTTTCGTGTGGATCGCAGAGAAGAAATGGCCGGGCTTGATGAAGCGATGCATGGTGAACAAGCTTACGGATTGATCAACCTGAATTAATCGAGACATCAGGAGAATCTTTATGAAATTAGTCACAGCGATTATTCAACCCGATAAATTGGATGAAGTCCGCGAAGCATTGCATGCCGCGGAAATTACGCGTATCACGGTGAGCCGTTGCACGGGCCGCGGACATCAGGCCGGAGAAGAGCTTTATCGCGGACAATCCGTGATTCCGACTTTAATTCCTAAAGTGCGCATTGATATCGCGTGCAATGAAGAATATGTCAATGTCGCGATTGACGCGATTTTAAAGTCAGCGCGACATGGTGACAGAAAAATTGGGGATGGAAAAATATTTGTCACCGCGCTTGAGCGATGTATTCGCATTCGCACGGGTGAGTCGGGCGGAATAGCGATTTAATCGAGTCAGGATGTCTTTCTCCGAGGGAACGGAGTTGTCCTCCCGGAGAAAGACATCTGAGCCCTGCGCTTGTTTTCGGTCTTTCCGCTTTTGTCTGCTAGAATGCTCTTATGAATTCTTTTTCCTGGAAGCGCATGAAAGAAGCCAAGTTGATGGAGGAAACCATCAGCCGTTTGGGTTTGCAAATTCCGGGCTCTGTCCTTGAGCCTTTGATTGCGCGCCTTTACGCGGAGCTTGCCGCCCAAGGGCTCACTTTTCAACCGCCCTGCTTTTTAGCAGACGAATGGTTTTGTCCGGTGGGAGTTCCCGCGATCGGTATTCCGTTTTACTTGGCGCATCCGCGTTTGCGGCGTCTTGAAAAACAAATGATTCTCGAAGTTGAAGGCGGTGGAACCGCGGAGTTTATGCGCTTGATGCGCCATGAAACCGGACATGCCTATTCTTATGCCTACGGACTTTATCGTAAGCCCGCCTGGCGAAAAATATTCGGTTCGGCTGCAACGGAATATCCCGACACCTATCATCCGCGTCCGTATAGCCGCAGCTATGTCGTACATCTTGAGAATTGGTACGCGCAAAGCCATCCCGATGAAGATTTCGCTGAGACCTTCGCGGTTTGGCTGACACCGGGACTGAATTGGCGCAAAAAATACAAAGATTGGAAAGCGCTAAAAAAATTGGAGTTTGTGGATAAGCTCATGAAAAGTTTGCATGGAAAACTTCCGGTTTGTTTGCCGCCGAATGATTTTCGCGAATATGCGGGGCTGAATATGAAGCTCAAAACTTATTTTAAGAAAAAGATGAAAGCGTATGAAGATACTTACCCGCATTTTTATGATCGCGATTTGAAATTGCTTTTCACGGACAAAGAAGAAGAGCGTTCCGCGCTTAAAGCGG
>CAZSVD010000367.1:0-3496 GCA_964610145.1 uncultured bacterium
ACAAGAAAACTCATAATAATCACCAGATCCCCCGGCTTGCCTTGCTTCGCGTAACCGCAATTTAAACAAATTTTTCCCGAACCCGCGAGTCCCGGGATCGCATACGTTTCCATACGGGCGCCATTTGTTAAATTGGTCACCAAAACTTTTTCAAAAGAAACAAGCCGCGCCGCTTTCATCAAAGTTTCGTCGATGGTAATGCTTCCTTCATAATCGACTTTCGCTTCAGTAACAATAACGCGTTGAATTTTTCCGCCCAATACCTGTCTTTGCATCGCAGTCCTACCTCTTTAGCGTTTGGCTGATTTTCCTCTTTTGAGGAGCGTGGATTATAACATTATCAATTAAACGTGTCTTGCCCGCATAACAAGCCGTTGCCGCGATCATTTTCGGCCGCAAGGTTTCAATTTTTTCCAAAGTTTCGGAATCCGCGATTTCAAAATACTGCACCTTCAATCCTTCGCGCTCCAAACTTTGAACGGCTTGTTTTTTTAACAACTCCAAACGTTGACCCTGCGTTGCGAGACTTTCGATTGAAAGTTTTAACGCGAATAAAACCCGTGAAATTGTCACCGCCTGAATGCGTTTCTGCGGACTCAGATAGCGATTACGTGAACTCATCGCCAAGCCATCTTTTTCTCGAATAGTCGGGCAAACCACCACTTTGACGGGCAAAAGCAAATCCTGAACCAATCTCTTAATTACCACCGTTTGCTGAAAGTCTTTTGCGCCGAAATAAGCCCGACAAGCTCCGCTTAAATTAAACAACTTTGTAACGACGGTCGCAACGCCCTCAAAATGGCCCGGGCGAAATTTCGCGCAAAGCCCCTGCGCAAACCCGGCCCGAGAATCCGGCAAAACCGAAAAAGCACAATTCGGCGGATACATTTCGTCAACCGAAGGATAAAACAAATAATCAACGCCGGCCTTTTTTAAAAGCAAGGAATCCTGATTCAGCACACGCGGATATTTGTGAAAGTCTTCGTTGGGTCCAAACTGAGTCGGGTTGACAAAAATACTTACCGCCGTCACATCATTTTGTTTTTTTGAAGCTTTGACTAACGCGATATGCCCCTCATGCAAAGCCCCCATGGTCGGAACGAACCCGACAGACTTTCCTTTTTGGCGGCAAACTTCGAGAGTTTTTTGAAAAGATTTAGCGCTGCGAATAATTTTCATAGCTTTTGATGCTTTTCAAATCGGCTTCGGGCAAAACCGCCAATAGTTCTTCAACTGTTTTATGAGAAAGCGGATGAACCCAGTGGGCAGCAATTTCACGTAATGGAACCAAAACAAAAGCCCGCTCATGCAGCCGCGGATGAGGCACGGTTAACTCCGCCGTGGAAAACGTTTGATTGCCGTAAGAAAGCAAATCCAAATCAAGTGTTCTCGGCGCGTTTTGAACACTGCGCACGCGTCCGAAGGCCATCTCCGTTTGTTTTAAAAAATCATGCACATTTTCGGCATCCAACGCGGTCTCAAAACTGCAAACAGCGTTAAGATAGTCGGGTCCATCCCAACCGACAGACGGCGTATCATAAAATGAAGAAACTCTGAAAAAAGAAAATCCGGGATGATCACGCAAACGCTCAATAGCACGGTGAATGTACATTTCACGGTCACCCAAATTAGATCCCAGCCCGATAAATACCGTATTTTTCATGACAGGGATTATAAAGCAGGACACAGGATTAAGAAAGCTTCCTTCGGATAGATTAAAGATATTTCCGGAAAAACAAGGAGATGGAGATTACGCGGCGCTGCTTCTTCCGGGAGGAAACTGAAACTTAAACTCAGGATTCATTCTTTTTAAATCCTCGGCAAGCTGCGCCGCTTTCGCGCGCATCGCGTCATTTTGAGTTTCATTCCACTCGTAGAACGCGCTCAAAAACTCGTCCATTTTCTGATCGTAATAATTTTCTTTTTCATAAAGCGAAACCTCGTTCAGAAAACTCCTGAAATGCTTTTCTCTGAAAGTGGTCACAAAAGTAAAGTAATCTTCGCGTACTAAATCCAAAATGCGCTGATAATATTTAAAATCTGTCGTGATTTTTTCGAGAACATTCGCGATTCCGGTTTTTTTGCGATTCATTTGCTGATGGTATTTCGCCGCCTCGGAATAGTAGAGCGAAGCTTGCTCCTGATAGTACTCCTCGGGCGATTTAAAAATAGTTTTATGCTTGGCATTCAAGTCATGAAAAAGCGTTGTATGCATCAATAAATGATCCGCGTTGACTTTATAAATGAAGTAACGCACCGTGCGATCTTCTGTGCTTTTCACCCACTCCATGATGTCGCTGGAACGTTTGGAAAGATACGGGTCAGCCATTTCATGATACTCCGGCAACGCGATCGCAAACATCAGATGCGCCAAATAAACATTTACATCCTCATCCACCGTGGCTTTACGGACAAGCTGTGGGTTTTCTTCTTTGGTCTTAATAATCGCGGAAAGTAAAAACCGCAACGCCGAGTCTCTTTCATTCGCCGTCATATCAAAATAGATGTACTGATTTTCTTCTTTTTTATTCTTTTTCATATATAGCAATTTATAACACGGGAGAACTATTTAAGTGTTTTAATCTCTAGAGTGAACATAACATGCATGTTTTAAGAAGTCAAATTTCAGAAGAATAATCTTCAAAAAAGGCCCATAAGCCTGTTTTGTATAGGGGGATTAATACTGATTTTTAAGCAATTGAGAGCGGATTTTGAGTGAACGGAGGGGTTTTCCAAGCCTATAAAGCAAAAACTGATAAAGCAGGTTTTGGATCTCAATTTCAGCCGGCTGACCAAAGGTCTCTTTTAAACAGGCATCCAAATCTTTTTGAGCAAGAAACCGTAAAAGCCGCAAAGGTTCCGCGGTTAATTTTTTGGATGCCAAGTCTGTTCCGCGGCAATTCGAACACATCATCCCCCCCTCACGAATCGAAAAGAAGCCGCTCTCGGGAACAATTCCGCCGCATTTTAAACAGTTATCCAGGTGCGGTTGCCAGCCGATTTCATTGAGTAGTTTCAATTCAAAAAGATTGCGCAATTTCACCGCCGGTAAAACATTCAAATAACGGAAACAAACTTGCAGCAATTCAAAAAGACGCGGATGCGGATCCTGAGTTTCCGTTAATTCTTCCGTCAGTTCGCAAAAAAAAGCGGCATCAAGCAGGCTTTCCAGAGATCCGCGCAAATTCGCGTGGCTATCGAGTATGCATGTCTCCGAAATCAAATGCAGATCCGAACGTTTCTTTTCATAAAAAAGAATTTCGAGATGCGTGAAAAGCTCAAACTCCGCGCCGCGTCTTTCCCCTTCACGGTGAATCCCCTTGGCAATGCCCTGAATTTTACCGAACTCTTTGGTAAAAAAAGTGACAATCAAGGAGCTGGAGCGAAAAGGCCGTGTCCGTAAAATAACCGCTTCTGTCTTATGAATCATTTAAACTTTTTGACTTGCGCAAACCCGATTTTATTTAAAATTTGATTTTGTTTTTTTTGCATTTGC
>CAZSVD010000368.1:0-3060 GCA_964610145.1 uncultured bacterium
ATTGATCGTCCATCGAGATTTCCATTCACATTTTGCGGTGGAAGATCCCCGGCGTTCTGAGAAATAGAATTCGGCTGATTCATTTTTTCGCCCGGCTGAAAACCATGCGGATCGAATGGATGAGCAGAACCATTCGGGTTATTCACGCCGCCATCAGGACGATTTTGTCCGCCGGTATTTCCCGGCCCGCCCGGATTTTGAGGCCCGTTATTCTGATCCGCCTTTCTTTTTTGCTCAGCAAAACGTCGTCGATCTTCCCTGACATCTTCTTTAAATTTTTTCCCGCGTTGAATTATATCAGGGCTCATTTTTTGAATTAAATTTTGAGTGGGAACTTGCCCGCGCGCAAAAGAAATTTGCCGTCCTTCGGCAATTTTTACGGGCGCGCCGCCGGCAGCGGGAGTTAATTCGATCGCAGAAGCCTTCTTCTCATTGTCATCGTCATAAGTCATAGCGGAAAACTCTCCCGAGGACTCGCTATATTCAACTTCAAACTGCGTTCCGCGCACCGCTGCTACTGCCGCGGGAGTCGAGATTTCCCATGTGCTGCCTTCAGCCAAACCATCCACAGAGCTAAAAACCGATCCGTTTTTAAGCCGGATCGAAACCGGACTAAGACTTGTAAAAACCGCTTCGCTACCGGAGGGAATCGAAACCGTATTAAGCCTGCGCTCATCAAAACTTATCGAAAGACTCGCTCCTTTTTCCGTAAAAACATGGTCTCCTGCTTCAATCTCATCTCCGATTTTCAATTCTTTTTCTTTTGGTGAACCGCTTTTGACAATCGTCGCCGTGCCGCTTAATTTATAAACAACCACTTTTTGTTCCGTAGTCATCGTCGTAAGCGATCCTGTTTCCTTCACCGCTCCACCTTTGCCTGAATCATAAAGCGCAAATGCTGGTACAGAAAAAAGACTGAAGACTAAAGACCAAAGACCGGCTCTAACAATTTTATTTTTCATTTTATCTATCTTAACCTGGCACTTTTAGAAATGTTCCGATTTTTCAATTAATTTGATTAAATATTATTTGGTAGTTTTTATCAACAGATCTAGCCTGATAAAAAGTGATCGCGGATTCATTTAGCAATAATTTTTTGATATCTCCAATAAAATCTTCTGTGGCTCGTAACCCAAAATAAATTCCTGTGAGCCTTCCTGGGAAAGGAAGCAATTTACCTTTCTTTGAAAGTTCATCAGAAATGGCGCATATTCTTACTTCTCTTTCATAAAACCATTCAGGGCTCTTATTTCGAAAAATTTTCCCCTCTTCATTTATATTAACTTCCAATTTGCCTTCATGGGCGTGCCCTATTGGGTATTTTCTTATTTCGTTGATAATCGGCATTTCATTATTATAAACAACGTCCATTAAGGCATTGACTTCTTGGCCTGCTATATCAAACTCATAGCTTAGCCCCTTATGAGAGTTGGCATAATGCGCCCATAACACATGACTGCTTATAGACTTACTAAAACAACAAATTTGAATAGACCTCATAAGATAATCAAAATCTTCTTTCCCTGATTTATTTACATACAGCCCCTCACAAGGATCATTAAGCTCAGAAAAAGATGAGAACCAAATTTTTTTATTTAAAAGTTCCGAGTAAGTGTTTCTTGAATTCGATCTATATTTGTAAAGTTTCATAAAATCAATTTTAAAAAACCCAGGAAATTTCCAAAAGTATCGGATTAATTATACAGCATTCAAAATCCGCCGCGAGTTCCGCAGCGTAGCGAGGACTGTTTGAGCGCCGGACTTGAATGCGAAGCCCGCCGCGGCTTAGAGCGGCAAGCCTGTCCGGCGATGAGGACAAAAAGCCCCATGGCAACTGAGCAAATTTATCTAGAAATGATTTCGAGGGCACGATCAGCATTATCACAGGCAATTACGACACAACCGCCATCTTGTGATTTAGTTGAAGTGCAATAGAGGTAGTAAATATTAATATCTGCTTCAGCAAGGCTTTGACTAATACGCATCAGGGCGCCTTTTTCGGTAGAAATATCCACAACAACCACATCCTGCTCGGAAACGTAATACTCTTCTTGCTCAAGAATCAAAACTGCTTTGGTCGGATTATCAACAATGCAGCGCACAAGAGTGTTGTCGGTGGTGTCATGCAAAACCATCGCGCAAATATTAATATTGTTATCCGCAAGCACATAGCAAAGGCGCGCGAGCGATCCCGGGCGATTCGGAACAAATACCGAAATTTGTTTTTGAAGAGGCATATTTTAAATTTTAAGATTATAAGACTTTGAGTCGCAGTGAAATTATACGGCCGGAATCAGAAATATCTTAATAGTTTGATTAAAAAGATAATCTGAGAATATTACACACCATCACAATAAATTTCATCTGCATCAAATAAAAAACCCGCATTTATTTCTAAATGCGGGTTCTTATAAATAGTAATCCCGGCAGCTTGCTACTCTCCCATATGACTGCTCATATAGTACCATCGCCGGTAGAGGGCTTAACTTCCGTATTCGGAATGGGAACGGGTGTTTCCCCTCTCCTATCACCACCGGAAAAATTGTTTCGTGCATTACTGCACAATAAATTATTTCCGTCTTAATCATTTGATTAAGTATGACAAACTCGACCTCGCGAAATATTTCAAACTGAGTGCGAAGAAGCCAATTCATCGCTAAATTACGCTTGAACCTTCAAAATTAAAATAAAGAAAGTTAAGCCGAACGATCAATTAGTATAAGTCAGCTGCATGCCTTACGGCACTTCCACCTCTTACCTATCAACCTCGTAGTCTTCGAGGGATCTTCTTAACCCTTAGGGTTGGGAAACCTTATCTTGGAGTTGGCTTGGCGCTTATATGCTTTCAGCGCTTATCCTTTCCGAACACCGATACCCTGCGCTGCTTTTGGTAAAACAACAGGTACACAGGCGGTTCGTCATTCTCGGCCCTCTCGTACTAGGAAGAGCTCTCCTCAAATTTCCTACGCCCACAACAGATAGGGACCGAACTGTCTCACGACGTTCTGAACCCAGCTCACGTACCACTTTAATCGGCGAACAGCCGAACCCTTGGGACCT
>CAZSVD010000369.1:0-2922 GCA_964610145.1 uncultured bacterium
TAATATGAATAGTTTTTTCAGTTTCCTGAGCAATCTCACCCAAAACCTCAATTGAAGATTCAAAAGGGGCTTCAACAACCTCCCCGATTGAAAGATCAATCAATTTCTGCGATTCCTCTTTAATACTCACAACCTGTTCTTTGATTTGAGTAGCATCTTCTATGGATTCCTTCTTTGAACTGCAGCCATAAGGCAATAACACTATTACCACTATTAAAAATAAAATCAGTTGCTTCATTTACTTGCTCCTTCCGGAATGGGTGTTGCCTGAACAATTCTTTCAAGTGCGGCTGTTTTTTCTTTGTAATTCCTAAGCGCGTCGTAATACGCAAGGCGTGTCTCTTTGATGGTTTTGATATTTTCAAGAAAAGTCAAAAAAGGCACTTCTCCGGATTCATAGCGAATCGTAATTTGCCTTAGCAGTTCATTCGCCTCATCGAGTGCCTTTTTTTGAAGCGCAACCTGTTTGTCCGCAAGCTCCGCCTCAAGAAATGCTTGATAAACTTCGAGACTTATTTGACGCTTCAAAGCTTCAAGGCGTGTCTTTTGAATTTCTTTTTCTGCTTTCGCTTCTTTAACTTGTCCTAAATTGAACCCCCATAAAGGGTAAGATGCTTTTAAGATAATCGAAGTGTCATTTTCAAAATCTTGTGTTGTTCTTCCAATGCCAATGCCCATTTCAGGAAAAACAGCTTTCAACAAGGCTGATCCCAACCCTTTTTTCTTAGAGTCAAGCTGAATGGATTCATTATGAATGTCCGCTCTTTGAGAAAGAGCTTGTTCTATAATTTTACTATATTGAAATTGGAGAGCCTCATAGGCTAAGGAATCCGCCAGTTCAAGCGGTGTCTCAACCATGCGTCCGAGCGCTAAATTCATCTCTCCGTTTGAAACCTTAAGATCCTTTTCAACAATCATCAGATCGTTTTCAGCTCGAGAAACTTCAATTTTGGCGCGAATTACATCGCTCTGAAGAGCGTTTCCGGATTGAAAGCGGGTCTCCACTCTTGTAAAAAACTGTCGCGTGGTGTTCAAATTCTCACGCGAGATTTCAAGTGCCTTCTCTTGCGTTAAAATTCGGGCATAAAGAGCAATGATATTTTGGCGAACTTCGGCCCAAGCAAGATCGAGATTCCCCTTTGCGATCTTCACATCATTCCAAGCCATGCGCCCCCTTAGAAAGCGTGTTCCCAAAGGGTCAAGCGGCTGAAATACTTCTATTTTATCTATGCTCTTTTTTTGTGAGCCCTCATCTGTTTTTTTAAACCCACCGACTTCAATAGCCATTTCCGGATTAGGCAGAGCTTCGGCTTGAATCCACCGACCCTTTGCCGCTGAAATACCATTTCTTGCTTCTTGTAGGCTGGGATGATGGACATATGCCAATCTTAAAGCCTCTTCAAGTGTTAATGGAGTATTAACACTTGAACCAGCAAAAAGAGGCTGACTTAACATCATAAAAACAACTAGAAACCAACTTATTTTTCGCATTCCGTTTTTTCCTTCTCAAAAACTATGGGTTTATTTAATACGGGTATTCAAAATAAAGCTCATCAGGTGGCAAACTAGACCTCCCCTGAAAAAGATCTATTTTTATCTTGTATCTCGAAATATCCCCAAGGCCGACCTTCCCTTCAAGGTGTCCGATAGAGCTCCACGGGAAAAACCAACGCTTGGTGTTATATAAATTTACTAATTTCTTCTCATCAGGGGCGCCCATAACTTCTGCTCGTGCATAAGATGAAAAGTCTCTCGGCTTCATTTTGCTGTTGTAGGAGTAAAGTTGAAATAACCACTCGTTATCTTGAGGCGTTGCTACAAATTCAACATACCGAGATACCCTTTCATCAATCAGCACCATCGCTCCGCCATGCGGGCCTTTGTTACTTTGCGGAATAATTTCATAGCGAAAAAAGCCACATCCATTTAAAAAAATAACGCTCATAAATGCCAAAACGCTTATTAAATATTTTGATTTCATAATCACTTTCGTGTGAGAAAAGACAGATTCCAACAAACTATTTTTTTGAAATTGAACCGCTGAAAATTTACTAGAAAAAACGCGAAAAAAAATGCGTCAGCGGATCAAGCCAATCTAAGAGGAGGATGAAAGATGGGGCGAATAGGTGAGTCTAAAAGAGAAAGATTCAGCAATTCTGTAAAGTGAGCGGAGTTCGTCGCATTGAAATTTGGAGAAATATTGATTGGAACAATTCCCTGATGGTGCGTTGGATGACAAACAACGCAACATTGACCATTCTCTTGCTGTTGGGAAACTGCATCATCATGTTGAAAACAAAAAGCCGGCTCAATAACAGTGGAATTAATTACTCCCAGCAAAACAACAACTGCAAAAATTTTAATTAAAATTACTTTCATAGGCTATGAAATCTAACATCAACTTCGAATTTTGTCTAAATATTCCCAATTAAACTCGCCTAAAATAGAGGTTTTTATTTGGTTCTTATTTTTGTATAATTGATCAATTACAATATGAAAAAAGTCTATGTTTACGCAAGAGTCTCAACGGCGGAGCAAACCAAGGGCGATTTCAATTCGGTGGAAAACCAAATTGAAACCTGCAAGCACTTCATTGCCATCAAACAATCAGACGGCTGGCAGCATTTCAAAACAATCACCGACCCCGGGTTTTCAGGAAAAGATTTAGATCGTCCGGGCATTAAAGAGCTCATGGTCGAAATCGCATCGGGAAATGTGGATGTGGTCGTCACCTATAAAGTAGACCGCATTAGCCGTTCTCTCGTTAAGTTTTATGAGTTCAACAAACTGCTGGAATCTCGCAAGGTGGAATTTGCATCAGCAACACAGAGTTTTGACACCTCAAGTTCTTCAGGACGGTTAATGCTGAACATTCTGCTTAGTTTCGCGGAATATGAACGCGAGCTCATCAGCGAACGCACG
>CAZSVD010000370.1:0-1547 GCA_964610145.1 uncultured bacterium
AGTCTTCTTTAAAAAAACGCACCAGCCTTGCCGCGGTGTGAATCCACTCGTTTTCGGATAACCGTTCACGCTCATGAATTTCCACCGGAATATGAAAACGGCGGAATACCGATTCAAAAACAGCGCGATAAGGCCGTACCGACCTCAGTAACACCGCAATATCACTGGGACGACAAGATTCTTCGTTGATCCATTTTAAAATACGGCGCGCAATCATCTCCGCTTCCACTTCCGCGTCCGGAGCCTCAAACCAATCGATGGCGGATTGAAAGTTTTCCGCTTTTCCGTTTGGTGAAAATAAATTCGCGCTGAGATGCTCCAAATCCTTGTTTTCGAAACGCGGAAGTTCTTTCCCCGCGTCCCGAATTTGAAATCCCATGGTTTCAAACATTTTTTTGGTAGCGGTTACAGGCTCAAAAACAGACGCCCGCGACGTATCCCAGGTTAATGCAGCGGAAAAATGCTCCGTCGCCGCGGCAAGTTCAGCGACTGATTCCATTTGCAGAGGCGTAAAATCAAAAAAACCATCCAGACAAAGCGTGTGAAAGCGAAGGGGTTTCGCGGCGGATTTCTTTTTATGAATCCGAAACAACGCGAGCGTATCGCGGCGATCACGCAAACCTAATTGCTGTAAGGCCGCATCGTAACGCTCATAAATTCCGGCCAAGGCTTCATATTTAATCGCGGCCTCCGGCTCCAGCTTTTTAAGCCGTCCCATCTCACTGCGGAAGGCAGATGCGGTCCAGCAAGAATCTTTAAGCTCATTGATCAAATTCAAAATAAGCCCGAGAAAACCAGGCTTGTCCCGAATCATTTCAAAATAAGCCCCGCAATCTTCGTTCAGTAATCTTTTAACAATCGCGATTTTGGTCAGATTGGATGCCGCGGGCGGGTTGGGAATCTCAAAGCTTTTTTCAATTAAATCATCCAGCGTCGTCACGCGCTCGGAGAAAAAGCCAGGCAATCCGCGAATAATCAGCAACTTAATCACGCGTTCGGCATGTTCACGCGACGGCACAATGAAATAAGATTGGGGCTCAAGCGGATTTTCCCCGGCGAGCCGTTCTTCAAAAATTTTCAGCAGCTTTTCGGTTTTTCCGCAGCCTGCGGGTCCGATGAATAATTGACGCGCCGATGAAGCTTGGGGTATTGTCTTTTTTTCTTTCAAAGCTTTAGGCTTCGGCGGAGGCAGAGCCGAAAAAGTTATTTCCCTTATCATCACAAACCACAAACGCGGGAAAATCTTTCACTTTAATTTTACGAATCGCTTCCATGCCCAAATCTTCAAAATCAACAATCTCCACCGATAAAATATTTTCTTTCGCAAGAATCGCCGCGGGCCCGCCGATTGATCCCAGATAAAAACCACCATGCTTTTTGCACGCATCCGTAACCTGAGGTGAACGATTCCCTTTCGCGAGCATCACAAGCGATCCCCCTTTGTATTGAAATTCATCCACATAAACATCCATACGACTTGCCGTGGTGGGACCAAAACTTCCCGTCGGCATCCCTTCCGGGGTTTTAGCCGGACCGGCGTAATACAC
>CAZSVD010000371.1:0-4418 GCA_964610145.1 uncultured bacterium
TTTTCAAAAGTCGCTAGTCTTTCGTCTGTTGTCTGTAGTCTTTGAGCGTGGGAAAGACTTTGTCCTTGTCGGAAAGAATATACGGCACATCGAGCTTGGGCCACTGAATCGAAAGCTCGGGATCATTCCAAATAATACCGCCTTCGGATCCGGGCGCGTAATAATCTGAGACCTTATAAAGAAACTCGCAGGTTTCTGATATCACGCAAAAGCCATGCGCAAAACCTTTGGGAACATACATCACGCGTTTGTTCTTTTCTGAAAGAATCTCCGCAACCACTTTTCCGAATGTCTTTGAATCAAGGCGCAAATCCACCGCCACATCCAAAACCTCACCGCTTGTCACACGCACGAGCTTCGCCTGAGCGTAGGGCGGTTTTTGAAAATGAAGTCCACGCAAAACACCCTTGGTGGATTTACTATGATTATCCTGAACAAAGCTGTGCTGAATTCCCAGCTTGGTCAGCCAATCTTCACGGAATGTTTCCATGAAAAAACCGCGCGGATCTTCGAAAACTTTGGGTTCAATTAAAATAACGTCCGGTATCGACGTGGGAATTATTTTCATAAACTTAGCCTAAAAACTTCTGAATTTCTTCGATCAGCGTTACCAAATCAAACGGCTTTTGCAAAAACATATCGCGACCTAAATTTTCAGCTTCATCCATCACTTTTTGATCCACATATCCGGTAACAACTAATGTCTTAGTCGCGGGCAATTCTTTTCTGCAAACACGTAAAACCTCAATGCCTGAAGCATCAGGAAGTTTCATATCAACGATCAACACATCGGGCTTGAAGGAGGTCACCATTTCGATACCGGCCTTCACCGTATCGGCGGTCTGAACGTCATAACCTTCTTCGCAAAGAAAGTCGCGGATTTCATCCACAATTCCGACTTCGTCATCGACGATTAATATTTTGTTTTTAGCGCTCATGACACCCTTTAAGACGCCTCGGCATTATCCGCCGGTGGCTTTTGTTGGCTCGCACTTGCCGCGGTCTGCTCTTCTTTATATATCGGCAATGTCATGGTAAAGGTTGTGCCTTCTCCCAGCTTACTCTTTACTTTAATCGTACCGCCATGTAATTCGACGATATATTTGCACATATAAAGTCCCAAACCCGAACCTTTTCCGGGCGGCTTGGTTGTATAACCGTAATTAAAAATCTTCTTCATGGTGTCTTCCGTCATACCGGTACCATTATCCGTGAAATGAACTGCAACCATGCCTTCCGATTCAGTATCCAGCTCGGCATCCACTCTGATTTTTCTAAAGCGTCGATTTGCCATCGCGTGATAAGCATTGATAAATAAATTAAGAAAAATTTCCTGCAAACGTTCTAAATCTCCGCGTATCAACGGAACGTTGCCCGGCACATTCAGCTCTACTTCCGTGCCAGAAAGATTATCCATATAAGTTTGAAATTGCACGAGCGGCAAGGTTTCTTCCAAAATTAATTTAAGCGACAGCGGTTCAAACTTACCCTTCTCCGACTTCTTCAACAAACCGGTGAGCGTATTCACCACCGCCTTAATACGCTCAATATTTTTTTCCATCTTATCGAACACGTCTAAAATTTCGCTCACTTTAAGATCAGGATTTTTTCTAAATTTTAAAATAGCACGCGAAACATTCATCGATAAGATAGTGAGCGGGTTATTCACTTCGTGACCAACTGACGCGGCAAGACGACCCAAGGTGGCCATTTTTTGTTCATGAATCAATTGCGCCTGCGTATCTTGCAGCTGTTTATTTGCCCCCTCAGCCTCAGACAGCGCGTTAACCAACATTTTTTTTGAGTTTTCAAGCTGATCATTTATTTGCCCAAGCTGCCTTTGTTTTTTGATGGCCTCATCGTAAAGACGGGCATTTTCAAGAGCAATAGAAGCCTCCTGGGCCAACGTCATTAACAAACTAATATCTTCGGACGTTAGCGGCTCACCGGATTTTTTATCCCCAATTAAGAGAACATTCTTCAAGTCGCTTCCCAAAAAACTGGGAATTGCGCACTTTGCCCCAAGCATTTTCATTTCGTCGCTAATAATTTTAAGATCATTCTTTTGCTCTTCATTGACTGGGGACTCTAGCCGTTCAATCACCTCATGAAGCTCAACCGCCTCACGAGTTTCACGCAAACTCTCCATCAAGGGGTGATCCATGCTCAATGAAACACGCGAAACATTTTCACGATATCCCCTCGATGCGACCAATCTAAACAAATGCTCAGCATTTTCAAACGAAAGAACGGCCACATTTTCAACTCTCATTTTCATCGTAATAAAATGTAATACCAGCCCAAGCAAATGCTTCAAACTCTCAATCTTCGCCATCCCACGCGATGCATCTTTTAACACCTTGTGATAGTCATATTGCTTTTGAAACAGATATTTATCCGTGAGATTAATTAAAAAAGTTCTTAATGGATCATAACCTATAACAATCAGAGCAATCGCCATTGCATTCGACCAAAAATCATTAACAATTAAAAAGCTGCTTAGCACTGACCGTATAAACAGGGTAGCAAACATATAAATTCCAAAAACAAACGACAACAAACCGGCAAACACAACCGTTCTCTTTATAAATATGTTTATATCCATTAACTGATGGCGAACTATCGCGAAAGACACAATAAGTGGGTAAAGTGGTAATAAAACGCTAAAAAATCCCAAGGCCGGGTAGCCATAAAGAGGGAAAAAAGTACCGGCACCACCTAAAAAACCAACGACCGAGGAAAACAGCATGCATTTGATTTTGTTAGAATGTCCATTAGACCCAACAAAAAGCTCCCTTAACAAAAGGTAGTGGCTAAATAAGACATTTGAAGCGAAGTAAACCAAATACCATGGAAACATTACCCCAGGGACGGCGTAATATCTAAAAATTGATATTTGTGCTACCCCTGAAAAAAAACCTCCGCAAAAAACACCGCCTATAAATATAGTGCCCAATATAAAAGAAACGTAGATTGCTAATCTGTGCCTAGAAAATGTTTTTGTTAGATGGCTAACAAATAACAAAAAAATTGGGCTCGCTGGAATTGCCCCGAGAGCGAGAAAAACTCCAAATAGCGTAGCTTTTTTTAAGTCTGTCGCTGTGATTTGTAGCTGCAAAAAAAACGTATAAATAGACATTGCAATAGAAAGCGAAAACCACGAAAAATTAAGCCAGGATTTTATGTTCTTTTTTAAAACAAATATGCCAAGAACTAGAGATGTAATGCTTGTAGCCAAAAAGGCATACTGGTAAAGAAATAGCATTTTTATTTTTACTTTATACCTGTCACTGTAAAAATAGTAGAAAAGGAGAAGGTTTCGTTGCTTTGCAAATAACGCATGTATGTCTTCACAAAACCACGTGCGCGAACATCAGAACCAAGAGCCTTTTTTATGTGAGGAAATGCAATCTCCAACTTAGTTTTCCATAGCTTATAATTTACGGGATCAATCCGCCCAGCATACAAGTGATAGGGCTCAATTATCACTCCCAGCTGCTTCAACCCATTCAATTTAAAAAAAGAATAAAGCTTACGTCCAATATACGGGTCAAACCCCGAAAAGGCTAACTGCGCCACAACCTTATTACAACATTCATCAAACGATCTACTCACAGGATAATTCGACACTAACTGTCCATCTAAATCCTGAACAATAACCCGCGCACCAATCTTAGCAAGCCTTCTCATTTCACCGACAACATCAACTGGTCTTTTCATGTACTCCAACATGAAACGAGTAAAAATTAAATCAAAGCTATTACTCTTAAAAGGCAACTTATAGGCATTCGCTTGAATAAAGAATAAATTTTTTATTCCCGAACGAGCCTCCTCTTCATATCTTTTTGAATTTAAATCTGCCCCATAAACTATTAACTTAGGGTACATTTGAGCTATGGAAGAGGAAATAACGCCTGAACCACATCCTAAATCCAAAATTCTAATGACTTTTTTTTTATTTTTTAACAACAATGCATCCAAATATTTCTTAAGATATGTTGAAACAAATAAATCGGGATCAACCTTCGCACGCAAACGGATTGTTTCTTTTGGACTTTCCATCAAATATTTTTTGTTATGCATTTTATTGGTCAATCCTTTAGCTATTGACATACTTTTTCCAACGATTTATTGGCAACTTTGATATATCAAACAATGCATCATACCAATCCTCATATCCCGATTTTAACCAAATAAACTGATCATAAGTTCTAATAGACTTCTGACCAATCCTCGACATTAAATCAATATTTTTAATATCTGTAATTAACGGCACAAAAGGCAAGCTAAAATCAGCATACGCACTACCAACACGCGCTAACAAGGCCAAACAAACACCCTGTTTTTCCTCTATAGCCAATCCCTCCTCCAGAATCAACTCCGCGCTATTTTCTATTAGACTAAAATTAATACCCACG
>CAZSVD010000372.1:0-3622 GCA_964610145.1 uncultured bacterium
GGAGCTCATGGACGGACAAATGTTTTTTATTCCTATTAATGGAAGCCGCAAAGGAGGTGAGTTGGATTGGCGTCGCGTTTTAGGTTTGGGAGGTGAAGGCACGAGATCGGATCTTCCAAGCGCGTTGGCGTTGGCGCAGGAGCATGGCGGCTGGGTGCGCTTACGTGAAGCGCACAAAATGCGCGAAGAAGTATGGCCGCTTTTGAAAGTTAAAATTTCGGATCGCTCGCATAAGTCGCTTTTGGGCGACAAGCCCGTCATCCGTCCCGATCATCCGCGCTTCAGGATGTTGGCGTCATCCAATTTGGCGCGTCGAAATATTCAGGGTGCCGCGAATCGCGATCAAGCCGTTCAGCGCCGTAAAGAAGCCATTTTAAAAACCTGGGAATGGCCGCAGGATGAAATTATGCTGCAATTGGAATTTGCGCGCACTTTGGCGATTGAGCTTGGAACCTACGAGCCCGGATTTGATCAGAAAATGGGGCCCGTTATTCAGAAGTTAGTCAACACCGCTGTCGCGCAGCGCTTAACTTTTCTTGGCTATAGCAATAAACAACAACAAGAACTGACCAAAAACCGCCGGGCGTGGGATCAGCTCAAGGACTGGGATTATGCGCCGGACAACAAAGCCGGTGAAATGTTGAAACGCGCGCCGTCACCGCGCGTGATCCGCAACATCGTGGCGCATTTTGTGAAATATCCGAAAGATTTGGAGCATCGTCCTTGGTCCGTGATTCACGGCTATTTTAATTACGACGCTGAAATTGATCGCGATAAGACTTACGGCCGCGTCGAAACTGATTTTGAAAAAGTTGGATTTACCGATGATCAAAATAATGAAACCCCCGTCCTGAAGCCCGAATCATTCAAAGTGTTAAGAAACGCGGATGGTAGTTTTTCACTTGAAATCACACCGATTGAAACGGGCAAGGCGCGTTGGGAAAAAGTGATCGTTCCTCTGCATAAAGATTCGGATCTCGCAAAGAATCCGAAAGCCTTGCCCAAGAAATTAATGGGATGGCTTGATTTACCGGAGAACGCATTGACGATTTATCAAATGATGCAGGATTATTCGCTCGGCAAGGACACGATGCTTGTCGGTGAGCAGGAAACCGGCAAATCTGTTTTGATCGAAGAAAGTGAAGCGCTCGTCGGTAAAAAACCCATTCAAAAAGTCGGGATTACCCAGCACACAAAACCTAAAGACATTACTTATCAAATGGATATGAAAGCCGGAAAAACGCGCTTCACAAAAAAGCCGGTTGCGATTGCCGCTGAGGAAGGGCTTCCTGTTCACCTTGAAGAAGCAAACCAAGCGGAATCTCTCGCGGTATTAAACGATTTACTGGATAGCCGTATGCTGATTGATCCGCTCGGTAACCGCGTTCAAATCGCCCGCGGATTTGTCGCGTGGTTAAGTATCAATCCTCCGGGACAGGGGTTTTTGGTTAATACATTTTCGGATGAATTCTTGGAACGTGTCGCTATTCGTAAAGTCCATCCGTTGCCGTCAGCGCAGGTGCGAGCTTATTTGGAGCCAGCGATTTATAAAGACGGCAAGTCAGTGAACTCAAAATTCGTTGGGGAGATGAGAAATCGTGCTTTTGCGCCGGGGATTTTTTCGCCTATCGCGGTGTTGGAATGGAGCGGGTTAATCAGGCTCGCCCAAGAAATTCGTGAATTGCGTGAGGCGGATCCGCAGTTCTTGCCGCGTGCGCCGGGGCCCGGAACTTTAGAGTCTATGGTTTCCGATATTTTGGATCATTATGAAACCAATTTGGCGGATCGCAATATTTACCTCAAAGAAGAATTGGCTACTGCGGGAGTTTCTGTTCCGAAAGTTTCAGCTTCTGAAATCATCCGTCTCTACTTTGCCGGCGCCTATAAAGGTCAAAAGAAATTACAAGATGCAATTGCGTTACATATGGTTCGTCCACAGGAAGTTGTGCGCGATATGCTGCTGCGCAAATTTACGATGCAGGGAAAAGGCTCGTCGCAAAATGCGCAGTGGGTGACCCATTTTACGGAGGCGATGGAAAAAGTCGGTTTGTGGGTGGATACCGATAAAGAGCCCGGGAAAGACGGTATTCTTAATTTTCTGGCGGGTGAAGAATTAGTCGCGGAAAGTTATCCTGTTTTGCGTGAACCTAAGACCGGCGATGTGGAAACTGATACTTTGCTGAAATATTTGCAAATGTACCCGAAGTCTGCTGCATTCATCGGAAAAGCGGATGAATTGATCCAAAAAATTGAAGCCTTAAACAAAATGAATGATGTCGTAAAAGGTCAATTTCAGTGGCCGGAATTATTAGAACGCTTCGCCAAGCTTGCCGAGATTCACGGCGTTTTGATGAATGTTTATAAAGCACGCCAAAAGGAAATGGCGGCAGGAAATAATCAAATGGTTGCAAATGGAATCAAACTTCAAGAGTTAAGCGGACTCATCACAAAATTAATTTCACAGCGCAATTGGCCGCTCTATGTTTTAAAAAGCGCGACCGATCCCAAATATGATACTTCGGCCGAACTTACAAAATGGCTTGAAGCTTATGAATCAGCAAAAGATGATGTGGCTCAAATTACGCCCGCTGAGGATCGTGACCCCACCATGCGCATGCTTATTTTTGCAAGTGATGCCAATAGTCCTGAACAGATGAAATATGGTGATCAAGTGAGCGCTGAACTTAGCCGCTCCGAAATGCGATCGGGAGGCTTGCAGGAGAGTGTTTCCGCGCGTTCAGCGGAGATTGCGGTGATGGGGGGATTGGTAGCCGGTTCGGCAGTATTGACGAGTGATTTATTGCCTCTCCGCGAACGCTCAGAAATTCGGACTCCGAATGAAATTCAAAAAGAAATCGATGCGGTAGTCGCTCAAATAATAAATGTACAAAAGGATTTGGAAGCAAAAGACAAGAATGTCCAGGCTTGGGCTCGCTTGCAGCATATCCCCACCATGAAAACCAAGACAGAAGCCGCGCTTGCGGATATCGAGAAATACAAAAAACAGATCGCTAGTTTTGATGAAAAGAAAAAAGAGCTGGAAGTCCAGTTGGCTCAAGCGGTGCAAATTCAAAAAGCAGGAAGTCCCAAGAGAAATTTAGAAGAATTACGTGCGGATCTTGCCGCGAAAGAAGCCGAGCTGGCGAAGCTGAAATCAGAGCCTGTTTTTGGAAATGTGAAGACGGTCTCTGTGCCCCCGGTTTCGGCTCCTAAGGTTTCGGGGGATGATTTCACGTTGCCGAAAGTGACGCTGATGAAAAGTCCGGGACAGTTTGAAGAATTGGGTGTTTCGGCCGATCTCGATCAGTTTTATAAGCATTTGTTGAATATCGGTGATGGACTGGCGATATCCCAGCAGGGGTTGATTGCACATCTTATGAAAATCGACTCACAAGCTCCGGCAGCGGAAGATCGTGTTAAGGACCTAGGTAATTTACTTTTAGGGATTAGTTATCCCGAGGCGATGACTTATTTAGGGAATGGAATTGTTGCGTATGCCTGGAGTGGATCTTCTATAACTCTGTATCAATTTAATCCGAATCAATCAAAAGACAAAGTGATACGTGAAATTGCAAGATTCGTAACACCCAATGGTAGTAGTTCTCGCTCAATCGCTTATGCC
>CAZSVD010000373.1:0-2793 GCA_964610145.1 uncultured bacterium
ATGACCTCAGCACTCCGCGTGAAGAATGGAATTTTCCGGGATTAAAACCCGGTGATCAATGGTGCTTATGCGCTTTACGCTGGAAAGAAGCTTATGACGCGGGAATGGCACCACCAGTAAATTTGGAAGCCACTCACATATCCGCATTAGAGCACTTAGATCTTTCTGTGCTGAAGCAATTCAGCATTAGCCGATAGTTTTTATTCCGTAAGCCGGAGCTTGCTCCGGACCTATGGTCGCATGACCACGCTGGAACATCTTCATCTTGCCGCTCTAAAGCAAAACGTGTCAAAGCTTGACGGCTTCGCGATTCTTAAAAAAATAAACGCCTACCGCGAATATCGCGCCCAAAGTATCCATCAACATATCTTTCTGCGCGTCCCACGCATCACCCTGGCTGCCCAAGAAAGCCGCGCCGGATGCCGGATCAGTTTTCACAGCGTAAATCCATTCAATAATTTCATACGACATGGCGACAGTCGCGATCGCGAAAATCGAAAAAAGCGCGCTCACCCACCGCTTTTGTATGACATGGCTGCTTTCAACCTTTTCAAAAATGGGATAAGCAAAAAAACCCACCGTAAAATGCGCCACGCGATCAAACATATTCCGCTCAAATCCAAATAAACGGCCAAACCAATCAAACGGCACGCGTTCAAAAGAATAGTGTCCGCCGATCGTGTGTAAAAAAATCAAACAACTCATCATTCCATAGGCTGTTCCTGAAAAACGGATACCGCGAAAATAAAAAAAGACAAGTAAGCCTACAATCAGCACGATCGGTAGATTTTCCGAAATCCAAACCTGCCTCGAATACACGCCCCATGAAAGCGCAGCAAACTCTAAAAAATAAATTGTAAGAAGCAAGGCCGGGAACAAATATTTTTTTGCTTTCACTTTAAAGTCCTTCGATAAAGCAGGGCCCTATAAAAAAAGAGTCGTCACAACAGAAAAAGTTGTCGTTTGATCCGTGTTTTTTCCCGCCAGAACTTGCTGAACGCCGGAGTTAATGCGAATTCTTTCATGAATCGGCATCACCGCTCCCCAGGTCATCGCAAAAGTATCCGCGTCATATTCTTCATTTATAAAATCATGCGCGTAGTTCAGCTCCATTCCCGGCTGTAGCCAATTAAAAATTTGATATCCCGCGGCGGCATTTACGTCCCCTGTTCCGCGAAAACCCTTTCGATTTCCCACAGGCAACCCATAACCGGAATCAAGGTCAAAGCTCCATCTCCCGATTATTTTTGTAAAAATAACCCGCTGTTGAATCACGGTTGAATCCCCGCCCGGACCTAAACGATCTTCACGGCTTTCCCGTCCCGACGGAATCATTACGGAGGGAGCATAAGAAAAAACAAAATTGCGCTCAACACCTCTGACGACCTCAATTTTGCTGCCTAACTCAATATCTTTCCAGCCATGTCCGCGAACGGGCCCGTCCGCAGATGTTTCTTTATCCAATAAATTCGCGTAACCGATTGCAGCGTTTAGCTCAAAGCGATCGACCAACCCTGTTTTAAGACTCCAGTCAAAATGATGTTCGCGTAATTTCCCACGGTGGTTTCGCGAACCATGATAATCATTTTGATGCTTTCCGTTCGCCAAGCTATAACCGAACTCAGCTTCCCAGCTCCCCGGCTTCACCGCAAACGCATCGTCCGTATTAAGCTTGGCCGGCTCCACCGAAATATCCGGCTGTGCAAAAGCAACCGCAGCGCAACAAATGCTAAAAGAGAAGAAGACAAGTTTTTTAAGAAGGATCATATCTGAAAAATTTAAAAATTATTTTTTGGGCGGCAACGTGGAACAACCGGAATCACAACACTTTTTACTTTTTTTGCCGAAGAAGAAATGTTTAATAGAAAACAACACAGCAACACCGACGATCACAAACACAATGACTTCGGAATAATTTTTCATTAAAAATCTAAAGTTTAATGCAATGCGAATTTATCGAGCATTGCAAAATATAATAGCCCGCCCTGATGAACAAGAAAAGCTCCTGCCCAGGCAAGAATGGTCATGTAAGTAATCATAAATAACGGCCAGCTCCATCCGCCGGTTTCGCGCCGCACAATCGCGACTGTCGATAAGCACTGACAAGCCAAAACAAAGAAAACCATAATTCCCACCGCGATCAACGGAGTGTAAACGGCTTTGCCTGTTACCGGGTCTTTCGCGTTGCGCAAAGCAGAAATAATATCAGTTGAGCTTTCATTGGAATCGTTGCCCACATTGTAAATAATCGCGAGTGTGCTAACCAATACTTCACGCGCAGCAAAAGAAGAAACCAAACCGATTCCTATTTTCCAATCAAACCCCAAAGGACGGATCACGGGTTCAATCACACGGCCCAGACGGCCCGCAAAGCTAAACTGCAATTGCTCGCTCGCTTCTTCGTGCTTGAACTTATTCAGCTGAGACTCGGATAAAGTACCGGCCTGCAAAGATTGCGCGGCGGCTTGCCGGCTCATCTCCTGATATTTCACATGAATCACATCACTCTTCGGATAACTCACGAGAAACCAAAGAATAATCGAAAGCATAAAAATAGTTGTTCCGGCATTTCTGATAAACTCTTTCCCCCTGTCCCACATCACCAACAAAACATTTTGCAAGCGCGGAACACGGTACGGCGGCAGCTCCAGCAAAAACGGAGATTTCGTTCCCTTTAAAAGCGTTTTCTTAAATAGCGTCGCAATACCAAGCCCTGAAAAAATACTTAAAAAATACATCGCCAAAAGCGTGATTCCCTTTGAACTGAAAATTCCGAAAATTCGATACTCGGGA
>CAZSVD010000374.1:0-5759 GCA_964610145.1 uncultured bacterium
CTAGACGTTCTAGGAGCATCGGAGCATACTAGTTATCGATCATGTATTCTTTCGTTTCATGCAGCATAATTGCACGAATTACTGCGTGAATTTGACCATCCGTCGCAACAGACGCACGTAAAAGATTTAATTTTTTGAGTAATTCTTTACTAAAATATCTCGTATCGCCATGAACATGCGCCGCGGTATCAGGATCCGAATCAATCGCATTCTTAATACTCTTCAAGCGTTTTGCACCTTCGAGCATGAAAGCTTTTACAATTTCACGCTCCCCTTCAGGAATTTGAGAGAAATCTGCCTGCTGTACGGCTTCGTAGGTCAAATTAGCCGTTTCCTCAATCCACCCCAAATTCACACCAAACCCATATACCGATCTAAAGTCGGCCAAAGCAATCGGATAACGATATTCAGAGTCCTTGTTCAACACATCTAAATTCTCTAATTGATCTTTCACCTCAAGATACAGAGCTGTTGCTTCTTCTTCACTTTTTGCCGCATAAATACCGCGCGCAGTAACCACGGCCTTTTCGAAAGCATCGATAAATTTCTGATCTGCCACGCTCGCCAAAGCAGCAAAAGCGACTTTCCCCGGGTACTTCTTCATTAATGCCTTTTGAGAGTCCGCTGACAGCCACGCAAAGCGGACCATCAGTTCATTTCCAACACTTTCAGGAGAACGATTCGCGGCCGAGAAAGTCATTAAAACAGCATTGGCAGCGAAGAGATCTTTTAATTCCGCCACCGAAACAGCTTTGTTTTCGAGCTGGTCTAAGATACTTAAATCACTGACATTTATTTGTGAATCGATTGAAGCAATCGCAAAACCTAAATCTAAATCAAATTCTTTCGCCTTCTCTTCAACTTCAGCAACAGACTGTGAGCCCGCAAGACCACGAACCTCTCTTGCATTTACCCAACCTAAATATTTCATCGCTCGATATTGAATCGACTGATCTCCAAATTGTCGCTTAACGGCATCGCTGATACTCTTTGCGTCTCCGCCCTGAAGATCCGTTAAAACTTTTTGCAAATTAGCAGCAGTTTCCTGAGGGTTCAACGTCTGCCCAACCTGAAGAATTTTGATAAAGGCCTTGAATTCAGAGTCATTTAACTCATCAGCCTGTTTACTTAACATTTTGATTTGTTTGCCAAGTCCTTCTGCGGCTTGACGGTCCGCAATCACTTTCGGAGAAAGCGAGGCCAGCAACGACTTGATCCATTTTTTACCGGATGTCTTATCCCCAACCCAATCTAATATCTTTTCACGACTAAGTGCCTTAATTAATGCTTGTTCCGCTAACTTTTTAATCTGACCGTCATCATTCTTATTAAAAAAGACCCCCACGGAAATAACTAGCTTCGCATATTCCCGAATCAACTTAATGTACTGATCCGCCTTCAGAGATGCGAGTTTTCCACCATAAACTGACATAAGCTTTTCATGATACTCGAGAACAGAAACTGCATCCTCTGCCGTAAACGTCTCGTCTTGCGCCTTAAGAGCCTCAGCAACATCCTTCGCAGAATGGAGTTGTTGCGTTGAAAGAAGTTTGCCCATGCTCTTAAAATGAACCCCTCCAAATAGCCAAGCCAACCGTCCGGGACGCTCTCCGCTAATACCGGGAACAAACCAATTGTCGCGCGCCTCTCTAAAAAAGCTTCTAACCGGATCAATCCAGCGCCTCATTGCCGGAAGCATAACCACACCACCGCCAATCAAAGCGGAAGCAATCGTTCCTCCGCTTAATACTATCGAAAGGAAAATTTTTCCAATAAAGCCTGCGGCAGCCCACGGAAGCGCAACCCCGATCAAAACGCCTCCCACCAATGCTGTTACCGCCGCAAAAATTCCTGCAGCCACTCCGAGAGACTTCATGCCGACCTTGCTCTTTTCAGGATCTGTATCACCATATAAGTATTTGACCGTAAAATAACTCACCTTTGCCGCAAGTTTAGAAAGCACCGATGCATTAGACTTAACAACCTTGTTATAAACATCTTCCGCATTCGCCACAATCTCTTGATTTCGGATGGCATTCTTTTCACGATCGATCAACTTATTCTCTGCCTTAATCACATCAGCAGATATCGACCGATTTAAGACATCTGCACGGCCATAATTGAGACGCACGAGCTCAGCATTCCGTTGAAAATGGTTCTGTGTTAATGCAGCGGCAATATCTTCACGAAAATTATCCGTTTTCGCCACAGACTCAGCCAATTCTCCCGTTATATTGCCCAAATAATTCATTCGAGCCGCCAACTGATCCGCCGATTGCGCATCGAAATAACCAAGACTCAAAAGTAAATCCACCGTTGCTAAAACCTTGTCGTCCGAAGTAGTCGCATCTAGCTTACGCATATTTGCCGCCGCAGCGAGATTTTGTGCCGTATTCCAAACTGAACTTACAGTAGCGCCATAGGCTCCGCTTGACCGGGAACCAAAAATCTCACGTACAAATGAGATAGCCTTGACGGCACGATCATTTACCGACTGATCGCCCATCTCACCTCTTTCTTTAAGCCGTGCAACCAATTGCTCCGCCAACTGGCCACTCACACCACTTTCATTCTTGAGCTCAGAAATCACCTTGCCGGGATTATTTGCGCGCTCAGACTTATGTTGTTCGTAAGAATAAAAATCTTTATTTCCCGGCTGATTCATTGAGTTTGTCTTTAATACATAATCCCCAAAAAGAAGAACTGTCTTAATGAAGTCCGCAGGACGTCCGTCACCTTGGCGCGCAATCGAATAAAAACCATCTTCAAAATCAGGTGTATTCTTAATGTTTTCAACCAGCCACTCAGGATCTAAAACTTCCCGGTCCAACGCTTTTTCAATATGCAACAGCGTGGTCTTCTTAAAGATATAATCAATCACTTCACGTTTAACACCCGCATCTATTAATTTCTCAACGACGGAACCTCGTTCTTCACGACCCAACAAAGTCTTACGACCAAACAATTCAGACATCGTATTTAATACCTGACGACGGACAAACTCAGCACCATCAACACCGGTCTTTGATAACTCAATCGGTGAATCGCGCAAAATACCTTCTTTAATATCGGAAATGACAGACCGAAGGTTCTCAAGCATTTTAGCGTCTTGTCCGTAACGGCCGATCAAATCTCGAATACCTCTCATAATGATAAAATCAGCAAGATAGGTACGAACAACTGCCCTGGCACCTTCAGACTGATGTTTCGCTTCATTGTATTCAGCATTCAAAGTCAAAAGTTTCGCCAAATCACGCGAGTCAGTCGCTTTTTCTAAAATAGACTTAATTTGAGCTTCAAACCGGCTCGGATCTTTGTAAGAACCGCCCTCATTAAGTTCTTTTGCAAGAGTCTGGATTTCGGTTGCCATTTGGACACGATCAGCATAAAGCTCCGTACGCAACTCATCATTTTTAATATCAGTCTCAGACTTTGGTCCAACATTATCTTCTGTCAGCATTTCATTTTCACGAACCGCGCGCTGCTGCATACGGCCCAAAAAGATCATAAATGAATCAAATGACACTCCGCGCATTTCACTTAAATTCCGTATCATTGCCTCACTATTAAAGAACAAGCGAACTTGTCCGGCATTACTACGATCACGACCGATCACCTGAGCCAAAAAGTGAGACGCATAATTTTGAACATCAAATGCCATCACATGTGTAGGTGCGTTTTTAAGAGCGGCCATTAGCATTTGAACAACACTTTCATCCAACGCGCCATCAATAGTGCGACCATCCTGCTCTACTTTTGCACGCCCTGCATCAAATCCTGTTCCGGCAATTTCAGTCGCAAGAATAAATGTCTTACCTTTCTTAGCATATTCACCGATGTTGCCAATATCTTCTTCTTTCGTATTCTGATCAACTTTGCTGACCGTATAATCTTTAAGTGACGGAATTGTTTCTATTAATCCAAACTCACGACGTTCAAATTGGCCGGCCGCATCAAAAATATCTTTCCCATTCAAAACTTCTTCCGTCCACCTCTGCATGGTGGCATCGCGGAAAATCATGACAAAGTTATGATTAAATTCTTTAAAACGGTTTGCTGATTCAAATACATCTGCAATTTGCTCTTTAAGCTGGGCTTTAAAATCGGCTTCTGAGATTTTTTCACTCATTGCCAAAGCTTTCAAACGGCCGGCTTTTGCCAAGAAAGCAAGGTCAGGAGCACTGCGACCAAGCTCAATCATTTCATTGCCTGTGAAAAGCTTGATATATTCCGGCATTGTCGCGGTCAAGCCCATGGCGCCTCGAACAAAGTTGGACTGAATCGGTGTTCCCATTTTAGTCTTCAAAGAACCGATTGATTCCAAATCAAACCATTTGGAAAGCAAATCAAAATTGAGATTTCGCACCATACCATCAGCGCTTACCTCAAAGCCGCCCATTTCAACTCCAGCAAGTGCTGGTGCATCCTTCGCTGAGGATCTTAAACTTACATAATCCGACACTTTCATTCCTGGAATAATCGACTGTAGCAGTTTATAAAAACCCGCAATTTGAAGCGCAATATCACTCGACTGCTGATCACGATGAATCTTGATGTTATCCGCCGGTTTATTCACAACACGAAGTTCGCCCTTAGCGTTTTCTGCCAAAGTTTCTTTCATATGGGTATTCTTGCCAAACAACACCAGCAAGATCGATGAAAACTCACGGTAGAGACTAATTCCATACTCTTTGCCGATCGCGTAAAGCTCATTTCTTAAAGCCTGCGAAATAATTACCGAACCATTTGTAGGATCAATATAAAAACCCTTGGCGAGTTCGCCTTCTTTACCGGCATACGAGTTAATAAAATCATCGATTTTGGCGACCTGCATCTCCCCGATTTTGATTTCTTGAAGCTTGTTGATAAAATCAAAATATTTTTTAATCGTATCCGTTGTAACTGCCTTAGGACGATTTCCATCCGCAATAATTGCTTCAACCTTACTAAAAGCCGCAAACTGCGCTTCATCCAAAACCGTACGGTCAAATGTATTTTCGATATATTTCAGAAGCTCTTTGCCTGCGACAGTATCAATATTATTAAACAAGTGGGTTTTAGAAAGAATATCCGTGACGAGCACTGAGTTTTCAGTACGAGTCAAGGCATCTTGAAGACCTGCATAGTCACGCGCTCCGTTACTAATAAAAGGATCGGCGTGCACTAATTTTAAGCCCAAACCTTTAGCCAAATTAGGAATTAGCATCCCTCCTTCTTTTTTGATAGTGTTAGCACCAGCCATTTTGCTAGAGGCCATTTGACCTTCAAGCACCAATGCAATCCGACCATTGTTTACGCGAACCGCACGATTCGCCATGTAGAAAGCGGCGCCCAATAATTGGCCGCGAGTTTTTCCAATACCGGTACCGGCAGAGACATCAAAACCAAGTTCAATCCCCATAGCGATCAAGAAATGCGCGGCCCCACGACCAAGCAAATCCGAGAAGGGACGATCAGCACGACTCATGAAGCTCTCGCCAAAAATCGCGCCTGTATCTTTCCCGTCAAAGAACACATCCCAAGCGTTCTTACCGCCCTCCTTAGCCTCACCAATCAAGATTTCAAAAGCAACTGCTTCGAATAAATGATTTTTTGTTCTAAACATGAAAACTGATTTTGCCTCAGCATTATTTCCTTTAAGCGATTCCTTCATAGCTTGATTGAGAGATTGAATACGTGTATCTGCTTCTAACTTCGCTTTTATTTGATCGCGAATCGCCTGAACAGCTTCCTGAGGTTTACTCTGACTGGCTTCGTAG
>CAZSVD010000375.1:0-2921 GCA_964610145.1 uncultured bacterium
CTTCTGTGGCAGATCAAGTGCGCACGATTGCAGGGCGTGATCCTCAGAAACCGGTTTATCACATGGATAGCCAGCATGCTTCAGGGGTAGGCGCTTATAAGCAGCCATTCGATCATTCTTGGCCGCAAGAATTAAACGGGAAAGTAGATATTATTTTTAGTCGCAATGCTCTCGACGGCAATATTGCGCAGTTTTATCCCGACTATTGGAAGGGAAGTGAAACTTACGAACAAATAGCCCGAAATATGGCGGCGGCTTTGTCAGATACCGGAATTATTGCGATTTCAACAAATCCGAATCAGGCACGGACAATTTATGAAGCTTTACAAAAGGCTGGTCTGCAGGTTTGGTGGGGATCCGGGCTTTCGGATAAAGTTTTTGCCTCAAAACTTTCTCGGGAAGAATGGCTGCAAAACAATCGTTCTGAAAATCGTGCGGAAGAACTGACAAACCAGCTGATTCAACACATTCTTAAATGGGAGAAGCCATCTTTAGATGATTTTTTAAACAGTATTGATTATGAGTATGTTCATCGCGAATGGATTAAGGGCCGTGCCAATCAAAGTTTGTCCAACATTTGGAATGCAATTCGGGCATATGGTATAGAAAAGGAACATTCGGATGGGGTAAAACGTATTTTTTCTGAAAAACTACGACAAATTTTAGATTTGATGACAGATTCTTATCGCAATAGAAATCAGATTACGATTTATTTGAAGCAACTATTTGAGCAAGCTCAGATTGTTCAGAAATTTGTAGAGCGCGGAAAATTGTCAGAAATTGAAAGTTATTTGCATGGAAACGAATTTGCTTCTTTCAATATGTCGACAGGCGAAGAGGATGAAGAAATAACAGAGAACCCTTTTGAAGATGATTTCGTGACGGATGCGTTGTCGCGTCATTTAAAGAGGCTGAGTGATGTTATTCGTCAAAATGCGCCGAGTTCAATTCCTTCGATGGTTCTCGACGTGGATCAATTGCTAATTCGTTTAGTTTGGCGGGTTCGCAAAGAGGCAGAAAAAGTCGAAAAACTTTTTACGTCTTGGGGGTTTAAGCCGTTACAAATAGAAATAATTTGGAAATATTTGATGAGGATTGCGCACCTTGACCTTCCTGAAATTTCGGATAGAAAAAAGTCAGATCAGAAAGTTCAGCCTGTTATTCCATTTTTATGGACTGGTGTTCCGGCCCTTGCAGCAGAGATAACCATAGAGAAAATTTTACGAGCTATTCCGTCTGATGATCGTCTATATGAGGGGGCTGGTTTTTCACCCCGAACTCGTATGAAGTGGCTATGGGCTCACCGGAAAAATTGGAGGAGAACATCAGTCAATTATGAAAGGAACTGGTTAAAGCCTAAGCTTCAACGCTCCGAAACCAGAGCCATTGGTCTGGAGGCCGGGATCAAAGCTCTTGATGAAATTGTGCGGCAACGAATTGAGAAAGAAACAAAAGCCGGACGGGTTCCTTTTATTATTGTGAATTTGTTTGGTGGCGGGGGAATGGGCACGAGCACGGCAGGGCAAATTCTCGCTAAACGCGGATTGGCGGGATTAAAGCCCGCGCAAATTCGTGTGGTAGAAGGGGATGATTATTATAACGAGAACCTTCAGGCGCCATTTATTGAATCTTGGGAACAAAGGCTTAGCCCGACGGTTTATTTTCAAGATTTGCAGCGACTCAGACAGCAAGGGGTTCAGGTTGTGGTTGTGACGGGAGTTTTTAGCGAATTCTTAGCGAGCAAAGTTTTACACAATAATGCTCCTGGAGTGGTTGATAAGAAAGAACCTTACCTCAATAGAGTGGTAGTTGAATTTCAGGTCGGAAATGATGTTCAGATGGACCGAGCGTATCAGCGTCTTCCTGATCTGGAAGCCGCGATGGCACTTGGCTTTTTTGTTAGTACGAGAATGAGAGAAATTAAAAGTCAGCCATATTATCATGCTGATTTGGTGATTGAAAACTCTGAAAATTTAACGCCGCAAAAGATCAATGCTTTGTCTCGCCCGGCGGTACGCTCTGAAACGAGAGTCAATCTTAGCAACAATTTTGATGCGGATGATTTTAGCTCAGAGCTTTCCGCAAGTTGGCAAATGCTTCATCCGGATGTGATTAAGACAAGACCTTTAAATCTTACGAAAAAAGATAGCTTTCTTCGCGCCGTAGGAATTTCAAATGCATTTGAAATTTATGAATATCCGGATGCCTCTAAACGCAAAGATCTAACCGAACCTGCCCAAGGTCAAATTCTTACGGTAGCTCCGCCTGCGGCAGAAATTCTTAAATTTATGATTGATCCAAATAGCCCAGGACGGATCAAAGAGATTTCGCTTTTGGACAGCGATTGGGCGGTTTTGGCAGATAACTTTCCGAGTCTCCAACAAGAAATGTTGCTTGTGCCGGAATACAAAGTTCCGATCGGTTTATATGATGAAAAGGAAGTTGAAAGGCTAATTTACTTTCACCGCAAAACAGGGCTCGATGGCTATGTTAACAGTTGGGGGGTGGCAGATCTTAAACAACTCCATGATCATCTGTATGTTCAAGAAACGCCGCTTAAAAAAAGGGTTACGGATTTTGAAGTTGAAGGGTTACGAGAATTAGACGGGGGAGTTAGAGCAAGCGCTTTGAAAAATTGGTTTGCGACGGCCACTTACTTTGAAGGCGACAATGACCGTGCTCTTGCCAAGTGGGTGACGCGCCATGCGGCGCAGTTGCGTGATGCCGGAATTCCTTATCATGCATTTTTTTATTCAGGCAAAGTTGTTTTTATTCTACGAAATAACTCCGCACATGCCATTTGGGATGTGGAGAACAATCAGTTGGGCGGGTACTCGCTGCACTCTCTTTTTCACGCCGGCGTAGCTTTTCTTCCGAGAGAGCAAAAAATTTATTTGCATAATCTGACACATGAGCAATTT
>CAZSVD010000376.1:0-3954 GCA_964610145.1 uncultured bacterium
CCATCTGCGACATCTGCAGCCGCAGCCGTGCAACAGCAAGTACAAACCGCGGCAGCTACTGTTGCAACAACAGCACAGAACGCCGCAGCCACAGCAACACCTCCTGCTGACGCTAAAAAAGTTGCTTAATTTTTTCTCTTCGCGGAGCGGAAACTCAGGGAACTGAAATGGACCGCGGGGGTTTTAGCTCACGCACAGCCGTTCATCCCAAAAGCACGGATATCATCTCTTTTCAAAACAGTGATTTGCGTTATTTGCGCGGCATTGGCCCTAAACGCGCATCGATTTTTGAAAAGATCGGGATCAAAAATCTTCGCGATTTACTTTTTTATTTTCCCACCCGCTACGAAGACCGTTCACGATTTTTAACAGTTTCACAGCTTCAGCCCGGACAGTTTGCGACAGTTAAACTTGAAATTCTTAAAGTAAAACTGCGCCCAATCCCCGGATTACCGATGGTTGAAATGACGGCCGGAGATGAAACCGGTTCCGTTAGCGCAATTTGGTACCGGCAGGCTTATTTGTTGAAGCAATTCCAATCCTGCAAACAAATTCTTCTTTACGGACGAATTGACCTCGACGGAGGAAAGCTACGTCTTTCGAATCCTGAATTTGAACTCATGGAGGCGGGTGACTTATCCATTCATACAGGACGAATTGTTCCGATATATAGCCTAAGGGAGGGACTCTATCAAAAAACATTGCGATCCACCCTTCATCAACTGAGCCAGGCACCCCAAACAGCCGATTGGCCGGACCCGCTTCCTGAAAAAATAAGACGAGAACAGACTCTTATAAAAATCGGCAAGGCGTTGCAACAAATTCATTTTCCGTCCGATCAGACGGCTCTTGATGAAGCAAAAAAACGACTGATTTTCGATGAGTTTTTTTCATTTCAGCTCAGCCTTCAGGCAGAAGCAAAAAAAAGCAGGGAGCGAGACGACGGTATTGCTTTGGCCGTCGAACCCGGTTTAGAAAATAAATTTTCCGAGTCTTTGCCGTTTGAGCTCACTCATGACCAACAAAAAGCAATCACAGAAATTCGCCAGGATCTTACACTCACACGTCCCATGAACCGGCTATTACAGGGAGATGTCGGTTCCGGAAAAACGGTCGTCGCGACTTTTTCTGTTTGTGCCGCCCAATCTGGAGGCTGGCAAAGCGCCTTACTTGTTCCAACCGAAATTTTGGCAGAACAGCATTACAAATCGCTCAAAAAAATCTTGGCGCCATTTAACACGCGCATTGCTTTACTAACGAAAAGCACAGAAAAAAACCGGCGTGAAAAATGGCTTGCGGAGTTAAAACAGGGAAAGCTCGACTTGGTGATCGGAACCCATGCCATTCTTCAGGATGATGTAAAATTTAAAAATCTTGGACTCGTGGTGGTTGACGAACAGCATAAATTTGGAGTTTTGCAAAGACATCAACTTTTAGGGCGCTCGCCGGCGCCCCACTTTCTGATCATGACTGCGACTCCGATTCCGCGGTCTCTGGCTCTGGCAATTTACGCAAACGCGGACTTCAGCACCATTCGGGAGCTTCCAAAAGGACGTAAACCGATTCAAACATATTGGATAAGCCGCTTAAAGCAAAATGAAGTCTGGGATCACGTGCATCAAAAGTTATCCGAAGGCCGGCAAGCCTACGTGGTTTTCCCCCTGATTGAAGAATCCGCTAAAGCTGATCTGAAGGCTGCGGAGACCGAATTTAAAATTTTGCGTGAGAGCATTTTTAAAGATTTAAATATTGCTTTGGTTCACGGCAAAACAAAACCCGCGGAACGCGACCGAATCATGAAAGCCTTTGCTGAAAAAGAAATTCAATTATTGGTTTCCACCACGGTTATTGAGGTCGGCGTAGATCAACCGAATGCCACAATCATGGTGATTGAAAATGCGGAAAGATTTGGACTCGCGCAGCTGCATCAATTACGTGGACGCATCGGCCGCGGAGAACATGCCTCCGAGTGTTTTCTATTTGGTGAACCGCAAACCGATGAAGGAAAAACCCGGTTGCGGCTTCTCACCAAAATTACGGATGGCTTTCAAATCGCGGAAGAAGACTTAAATTTACGCGGTCCTGGTGATTTATGGGGCGAACGTCAATCGGGAATTCCGCATTTCCGCCTTGCTCATCCGGTTTGGAATTTGGATATTTTGCAGGCTGCTAAAGCTTTGGCGATTTCAACCGTCCAAGATTCTTCAAATTTAGATTGGCTCAAAAGATATCTCGCAGAAAACCTTCGGACACAGTAATATTTTTGACCTACGCCTGCGCAACCGCCATGACTCCCAAAATTAAAACAGGGTCTTGCAGTATTTTAATGAAGGCACTACACTAGCCCAATTATGCGAATTATTAGCGGTAAATTTAAATCACGGTTAATTGATTTTCCAAAAAATAAGTTAACTCGTCCAATGACCGACCGTACCCGGGAAACTCTCTTCAATATGCTGGGGGGATTGGTCTTTGAAAAGAATATTCTCGATCTTTTTAGCGGCTCGGGCTCGATTGGCCTCGAAGCCATTAGCCGGGGAGCCCGGCATGTCACTTTTGTGGACGAAGCTGTTTGGGCGGGCAAAGTCATCGAAAAGAATATCAACACGCTGGGTGTTAAAGAAAATGCGCGTTTATTGCAGATGGACATACTCAAAGCCATCGCTAAGCTCGAGAGGGAAAAAGAGCGGTTTTCTATTCTATTTGTTGACCCTCCGTTCTTCTCCGGATGGGTCAGAAAAGCGTTGATGAAGCTAGACCGCTCTGATATAGTCTTGCCTTTCGCGCAGGTCATTGTGGGTCATCCCGCAAAGGAGCCGCTGCCGGATGATTTACAGGTTTTAAAGTGCGTCAGGACTAAAAAGATCGGTCAAGCATGTTTGTCATTTTTCTTTCGTTTGGATGCCTCAGATGAACAAACGCAGAGCTATTTATCCGGGCAGCTTTGATCCCGTTACCAACGGGCATATCGATATCATCCAAAGAGCTTTAAAGCTTTTTGATGAAGTGATTGTCCTTGTAGCCGCGAACTCTGATAAAAACTCCCTTTTTACAACGGAGGAGAGAGTTCTGTACCTCAAACGAGCACTTAAGCATTTAAAAGGCGCCAAAGTCGAAAGTTACGAGGGGTTAACCGTCAGATTTGCTGAAAAACGCGGTGTGAATGCCCTGATTCGGGGCATCCGGGCAACATCGGATTTTGATTATGAATTTCAGATGGCATTGACGAACCGCCATCTGGGGAAAAAAGTGGATACCGTATTTTTAATGCCGTCGGAGTCGTACTTTTATTTATCGTCACGGCTCATTAAAGAAATTGCGGCTTTAAACGGTGATTTTTCAAAGTATGTCCCGAAATTTCTGGTTAAAGAAATTCGTGACAGAATTGAATCTTAATAGTAAATAGGCATGCGCAGATGAAGATTCGGATTGCGAGTTATAAGGAAGGGGAAGCGGAACCCCTGCATTATCAATGCGAAGCTTCTGAGCTGGATGTCAGCTTTGATGATATGTTCTTTCTTGAGCCGATCACGGTTGACGGCACGGTTGAACGCGAGGATAAAAGCCTACGTTTTTACGGCACTTTATCCGCGCCCGTAAAGCGCATTTGCGGCCGGTCTTTAGCGGAAGTGAAAGAAAGTTGGTCGATTGATTTTGATCTGTTTTTCGAAACAACAAATGTTGAATTTGTTGAACCAGCGTCTGATTTCAGAGAGTTAATTATTCTGGATCACCCGATGGTTTTTCGCGCGCCGGAGGCGGATAAGCCGGTGGAATACAGTGATGTTGAAACGAAAAAGAAAAGTCCGTTTGATGATTTGCAAAAGTTAAAAAAGAAAACAAAAGAATAACGCGGCTGTGTGCGAAGCACGCAAAGCGAATTGAAGGAGACAGCAATGGCAACACCCAAAAGAAGATCGTCAAACCGGCGTTCAAATTTACGCCGCTCGCATC
>CAZSVD010000377.1:0-5000 GCA_964610145.1 uncultured bacterium
GCCGTAGCGCAAGTGACGATGAAGTCGCACAGGCGTTGAATATTTCGCAGGCGGAACTCAATTCCGTTTATAGCGATTTAAATTCAACGACATTCCTGTCTTTAGATGAAGTTTGGCAAAATGATGACGGCAACAAGCCCATTTCTCGCTTGCAAACAGTGGAAGATTGCCTGATCACAAACCAATTTCATTATTTGCAGCAAGCGGAAGTTAAAACGATTTTGGCGCAGGCAATTAATCAATTGCCCGAAAAAGAAAAACTCGTGGTGGTACTTTACTATTATGAAAATCTGACTTTGCGTGAGATCGGAGAAATTCTGGATGTTTCTGAATCACGTGTTTGCCAGATTCATACGAAAGTTGTAACGCGGATGCGCGCGTCGCTTGCTAAAAAGGGCGGAGCCGCAGCTTTGGAAATGTCAGCTTAATCTTTCCGGGAAGGCGGCGAAACACGTAAAAAAGAGCTTTAATTTTGATTTAAGCTCAAACATGGTTATTTTATTTGTATAGGAGAAAAGGGTTAATTTTAAAAAAAATCACGGCATGACTTCAGGTTTACAAAGCCCAAGTCGATGATTTAGGGAGATCAAAAAGATCTCGATTTATCATCCTATTCTACTAAGGGGCTTGCGTGAGATTGAAGTTTAAAATCGAACCGCCGCGCGCGGCTTTGCCAAGTAAGACCAATTCGTTACAGCGTGAATTGAAGCGGTATATTGATATGATTCCGCATGAGCCCGAACCCAATTTGGGCCGTGTCTTTGAGATTAAACAAGAAATTCGTAAAGGACGTTATCCCACCCAAGAAATGATTGATGAGGCCGCACATCATTTGGCAGCGCGCCTTTGCCGCGGCGAGAGAAATTTTCTCGACTAGTACTTCTTCAGGAGTTCTTAGAAACTCAAATCCGCTTATTTCCCGCGCTTGTTTGAGCCTCGGATTTTTCGGCCACGACCGCTTCACTTTTAACAGAGAGCTCTTGAGCGGATTGATTTTTGGCCGGAGGACGTTTCTTATCTATCCCCGTGATTTGAATCCAATCTTTAATGCAGGGAAGTGTCATAAATTTTTTCCAGATACTTCCGTCATTTGAAAAATTTTCAATCATGAGCAGAATAATTCCTTCGTCAATTCCAAGATATTCGGAAGAGTAAAATTTTTTATCCAGATTAAAAGAACCGGTAAAGCCGTATTGTTTGTAAATTTTATCGCCAAGCTTCAGATAAAAAAATTTGATCGCGGCCAGCGATTCTTTGGGCGTGAAAGGCAGTGAGCCAATCGCGGCGTGAGGCGCGATGGTGCCGTCCTGTATGCCTTGCCCGGGTTTGCCGCCATAAGCGCGGTAACCGCCCGGCCCCGTTGCAGCGGAAAGTCCCCACGAATAAGCGCTGTAGCTTTTAGAGGTTTTTTCAAAACTCATGGAGTAATCCCGGTTTGCGAGACTTGCTTCAACTGAATTTTTAAAATAGTTGATATCCAGGTCATTCAAATTTCGAAAATCAATAAACGCATGTGGGTATTGATAGGTAAAAAGACTGCCCGAATAAGAATTGATAACTTTGTGGCCGTTGTATTCGTCTTCGTTTCGCGACCAAGCATTCCAGGCCTCAGGCGGAATCGGATAGACAGGTGCGCCAAGCGCCAAAGCTTGTAAAATTAAAAGCTCGTTATAAGAATCCCAGTAATAAGGTAAAAAACCTGTTTCCGGAGACCAGCCCATGCAAACCAAAGATGAGTGATTCATCATCCATTCCCAGTTAACCCGTGCGTAAATTTTTTTCGCGCGTTTTTCAATTTCGGTATTGGGATAATATTGCGCCGCTGTTAATGCGCCCGCGACAAGAAGGGCTGTATCGATGGAAGAGGCTTCGGATTTCCATGTGCGTTTGCCTGTGCGCATATCCAAAAAATGATAAAAAACTCCATTTTTATGTTCCACATGGTTTTCAAGAAAAGTCAGGGTCTTGAGAATATTTGTGCGCGCTAAATCGCGGGCAATCCATCCGCGGTCCGCTCCAACGGCGAGCGCCGCAAGACCGAATCCTGTAGCGGCAATCGATGCCGGGGAACCTGGGCGGGAGTTGTCACGCACAAGCCCTGTTTGCGGATCAGCTTGCTCTAAAAAATAAGACAAAGTGTCTTTTTCAATTTTTTGCAGCAATTGAGTTTCTGCCGATGTCAAATCATAGGCAAAAAGCAAAGGTGAACCAAAAAGAGAGGCGATTAAAAAAAAGACAACAAAGCGAGGCAGGGACTGCTTTTGATTAAGCAGGCTCATGGGTTTGTACGGATTCCAGTTCCTTTTGAATGAGCGCAATCGCTTCTGTCGGAGGTTTTTCGCGCGACCATTTTTTGATTCGTCCGATGCGTTGGTCAAGGCTGTTGTAGGTTGCGTTCATTTGTGTGGCAAGCGGATGGGCTTCATCCCATTTTCTCAAAAAAATGCGGGCTTTATAATTTCCATCGCCAAATTCGCGGCCGATACGCAGCATGTGATAGATCGGCCCCGCGATTTTATGCGAAACATAAATTGTGCCCCAGGACAAAAAGAAAAGCAGAAAAGCAATTTTAATCGAAATGTTTCGATTGGCTTTATCCAGAATCTCTTTAAAAATTTCACGCTGCCGCGAGCTTAGCTTTTCTGCAGACTTAAAAGTGGAAATAAGGCCATTGGGCGGAGTGTTTTGACGCACTTCCTCGTATTGAACCATGCGGGTCGCGGTAATTAGGTCTTCCTGGATTTTTTGGTCTGAAAATGAATTGAGAATATCGGCCCAAATTCCAAGGTAGAGGGAAAAAAAGCAAACGCCGCAAACAACAACCAGAGGCAAGCTGACGTAAAGCATGTAGCGCAGCTGAAAAGGCTTATCGATGAAAAACTGACGGCGACGATTTTGCGCGGGTTTAGTCATGGAGACATCATAAAAAAATAAAAATCGGATGTCAATTTATAGCATGAAAAAAATCCAAATATTTAGAGTAGAATTTCCGCACTATTCTCTATTCAGCGCTCCTTAGGGCGATTATAATGCGCGTTAAACCAAAGGTGTTTTATGTGCGGAATTGTCGGTTATACAGGAAAAAAAGAAGCGCTGCCGGTGCTCGTTCACGGTCTGGAGCAGCTGGAATATCGCGGATATGACTCCGCCGGCGTGGCCTGCCTGAATGACAATACGTCTTTCTTTGTCGCTAAAGAAAAAGGCAAACTGGCTCAGCTTAAGTCTGTATTAAAAACAAAATCAGTCGCGGCGCATCAGGGGATTGGTCATACGCGTTGGGCTACGCACGGCGAGCCTTCGCGTGTAAATGCGCATCCGCATGTAGACTCACATGGAAAAGTGGTTCTGGTTCATAACGGAATCATTGAAAACTACGCCGAGATTCGCAGACAGCTCACGCAGAAAAAAGTTCGTTTCCTTTCGGAGACTGACACGGAATCAGCCACCCAGCTGATTGGCGATTGGTATCACAAGCTTAAAAATCCCCTCAAAGCATTTCGTGAGGCGATTTCCCATATGCACGGCTATTTTGCTTTTGTGACGCTTTTTAAAGACGATCCGCATTCTCTTTATGTTTTTAAACGATCGAACCCGCTTGTGATTGGCCTGGGCGAAGGAGAAAATTTTGTCGCAAGTGATGTGACGGCGTTGCTTGCCTATACACGCAAAGTTATTTTTCTCGAAGACGATGATTTGGCGGTTGTTCGTCCGAATGAAGTGACGATTTATAACGTTAAATCAGGAAAAGAGGTTCTGCGCAAAACAACTACGATTGGCTGGGATGTCGCGCAAGCGCGCAAACAGGGTTATCCGCATTTTATGCTTAAAGAAATTCACGAGCAGCCGCAGGTTCTTTCCGAAATTATCAGTAAAATTTTAGGAACAAGTTCCGAAATCTATTTTGAAACCCTGACACAAAAAAATTTAGCGCAGCTTTCGAAAATTAAAAAAATCTCCATTATTAGCTGTGGCACAGCGCATCATGCCGGCCTTGTCGGCGGAGTGATGTTGGAAGCTTGGGCGCGCATTCCTTGCCGCGTGCAGGTTTCAAGCGAATTTCGTTATTCCGACCCGATTATCGGAAAAGATGATTTGGTGATTTTAATCACGCAGTCCGGTGAAACAGCGGATACGCTTGCGGCGTTGCGCGAAGCCAAGTCCAAAGGCGCGATGACGCTTGCGATTGTGAATGTCGTTGGGAGTACGATTTCACGCGAGGCAGACGCTGTGATTTATACGCACGCGGGCCCGGAGATTGGTGTGGCTTCAACCAAGGCTTATGTGGCGCAGCTCATGACGTTGGCATTGTTTGGTTTGCGCATGGGGCAGCTTCGCAAAACAATTACTCCCGCAAAATTTTCAAAAATACTTAATGAAGTAAAAAAACTGCCTGCGAACGCGGTGAAAGTTTTGCGTCAGGCCAATGCGATTGAGAAGTGCGCGAAGAAACATTTTAAGCGGAAAAACTTTCTCTATTTGGGGCGTGGCGCGAATTATCCCACAGCGCTTGAGGGCGCTTTGAAACTCAAAGAAATTTCTTATGCGCACGCGCATGGTTATGCCGCGGGCGAAATGAAGCATGGCCCCATTGCTTTGATTGACCGGGAACAGGTTGTCATTTGTATCGCTCCCGCATCAGCAACTTATGAAAAAACAGTTTCCAATATTCAAGAAATTCGCGCGCGAAATGGAATTGTGATTTGTATCGGAACGGAAGGGGATCGATTTTTAAAGAAAATATCGCAAGATTTTTTTACAATTCCGGCCACCGATGAGTTAATTAGCCCTATTTTAACCGTGTTGATTTTGCAGTTTTTTGCCTATGACGTGTCTATTTTAAATGGTCGTGATGTGGACCAGCCGCGCAATCTAGCTAAGTCTGTAACTGTTGAATAATAAAAGACTTACGCATAATTTTACCTATTAAAATCCGATCAAAAACAAGCGCTAAAGCCACCGCCGAACCTGCCGTTAATTAATGTCCTTTCTCGTTTTTGTGA
>CAZSVD010000378.1:0-6419 GCA_964610145.1 uncultured bacterium
TAAAGATCTTTTGCTTCGTAAGGAACATACTGCTCTATCTCAAACTGCAAAACTCCGCGCAATTCCTTATCAGACATTTTCGGGAAACGGAGAAACCGGGTTACAACCTGCGGAGACTTCAACGAAAGCCGAAGATTTTCCTGAGAACACTTTCTTTCTTGAAATAAAACTTTGAGCCCGGCCTCCAAAGGAGAATCCAAATTTACCGCGACCTGCTCAAATTGGCTGATCACTAATTTAGAACCACTGACGAAACCATCAGCAAACAACAAACGGGTTCGGCCAACATCTATAGCGCGAACTCCCTCAGGATCATCTTGCTTCGGAGAACTGCTTTTTTTATTTTTGAAAAGGCTTGAAACGGATTTTATGAATTCCATGAGACCTACATTTTGGGGTCACTTTAAAGTGCTCTGATGGCACAAATCAGAAATAAAAAGACACTAGATTATCGTCTGAATAGGTCAAAATCTGAAGTGGAATGAAGCCCGTGGCTAAACGTGCTGGGTTAATGTCAAAATCGGCAAAAAGAGCGCGACAACAATGCCCCCAATCACAATCCCAAGAAAAGCAATGATCAAAGGTTCAATGATCGATGTTAAGCCATCCACTGCGGCATCCACCTGCGCATCATAAAAATCCGCCACCTTTCCAAGCATTGCTTCCAACTCACCTGTTTCTTCACCAATCGCGACCATGCGCACGACCATTCCAGGAAACACATTCTGCTTTTCGAGCGGCCCCGAAATACTTTCCCCTTTTTTTACGGACGCCATGACCACATGGACCATTTGCTCAATCCTTAAATTACCCGCCGTCTTGGAAACAATTTCAAGCGCTGGAAGAATGGAAACACCGCTTTTGACCAATGTTGCAAGCGTTCTGGAAAACTTACTGACCGCAACCTTGAGCAGAAGAGGTCCAAAAACCCACATCTTCAGCACTGCGGCGTCCCATTTAATTCGAAGTGAGGGAATTTTAAGCAATTGTCCCACTCCAAAAATAAAACCGATAATTCCGGGCAAAATAATCCACCACGTTTTTGCCAAAAAATTACTCAAATTAATTAAAAATAAAGTTGGAGCAGGAAGCTTAGCTCCTAAACCATCAAATACCGTGGCAAACTTAGGAATTACAAATGCGAGCATACCGAATGTAATTAAAAAAGCCATGATCGAAACAACCGCGGGATATGTCATCGCGGATTTAACTTTTTTTTGCAAATTACTTGTTTTCTCCAGATAGCTCGCAACCCGATCCAGAATTTCCTCAAGGCTTCCGCTCTTCTCACCCGCGCGAACCATTTGCACAAAAAGCGAAGGGAAAATTTTCGGGTGTTTTAGTAAGCTTTCCGACAAAGAAGAACCGCTCTGGACCTCGGAGTGAACTTTCCTCAACGCAACCCGAAATTTTTCTTTATCCACCTGGTTAATTAAAATATCCAGTGTTTGTATCAATGGAATTCCCGACCCCACCAGTGTTGCCATTTGGCGCGAAAAAACGACAAGATCATCAATTTGGACACTACCGCTTTTGCCCTGATTCTTTTTCGTTCCGCCTTTGCTGTTTCCATAAGCCGACTTGTCGCTCAGCTCACGAATACTGATGATCAAAAAACCTTCAGCGCGAAGTTGAGTGACAAGCGTGGTGTGCGAATCCACATCACGAACCCCATGATGGTCTTTGCCCGCGCGATCTTTTAAAGTATATTCAAAAACAGGCATAAGGCTGATTACTCCGCGGTTGCGATTCTTAAAACTTCGTCCAACGTCGTTTGACCGGATCGAAAATAGGAAAGGGCATTATGAAAAAGAGTTTCCATTCCGTTACGAATAGCCGCTTCATGAATTAAATTGCTCGATTTCTTTAAGATAATCAATTCTTGTATTTCCTGATTCATAGAGAGCACTTCGATCACAGCCATGCGCCCATGATAGCCTGATTGATTGCACTTTTCACACCCTTTTCCTTTGAATGTTATTACGTCTTTCCATTCTTCCGGCTTGAGCTTCAATCGAGCGTACACATCGTCTGTGATAGCAAACGGAGCCTTACAGTTTTGACATATCCTTCGAATCAGACGTTGAGCGGCCACAGCCATTACGGAGGATGCGATCAAAAACGGCTCAACCCCCATATCCATAAGACGTGTCATTGCCCCTGCGGCACTGTTGGTATGAAGAGTACTGAAAACAAGATGCCCCGTTAAGGCCGCCTTCACCGCAATATCCGCCGTTTCTTTGTCGCGAATTTCCCCCACCAAAACAACATCAGGACTTTGGCGCAGTAAAGATCTCAATCCGCTCGCAAAAGTTAATCCAACTTCGGGTTTAGCCTGCGTTTGCGTTATTCCCATCACTTGATATTCCACGGGATCTTCAATTGTCATCAGATTACGATCAGGCGTATTTAATGTATTGAGCATGGAATATAGCGTTGTTGATTTGCCGCTTCCGGTCGGCCCTGTTACAAGTACCATCCCATAAGGTGCAGTAATCGCCCTAGACAATGCTTCTGTCGGCTTAGAAGTCAGACCGATTTCAGCAAGGGAACCTTTAATTCCACTTTTATCCAAAATACGCAACACTACTTTTTCACCGAAGTACGTGGGTAATATTGAGACACGAAAATCAATCCGGCGATCTTTTCCAAAAATCATTCCAAATCGCCCGTCTTGAGGAGCGCGTTTTTCGGTGATATCAAGCTGAGACATGATTTTTACGCGGGCCACAATCGCACTGTACATATCTTTCGCGTAAGTGAAAGCAAGCCGGAGCGATCCGTCCGTGCGGTAACGGATTCGAAAATCTTTCTCGTAAGGCTCAAGATGAATATCCGAAGCGCGCTGCCGTAAAGCCTGATCCAAAATTAAATTGATCATTCGCACCACAGGTGCTTCATCCGTGTTTGATCCGGACTGCAAAACCTTTGCTTCATCTTCATTTTTTAAAAATTCAATTCCCTCATCATCCGCATCAACAAACTCAGTTAATTGCCCCGCTGATTCCGAAAGCTTTTCTTCGATAAACTCTTTGATTTGTTTGGGCGATGCAAGAACAACTGAGACCTCACACCCGGTCACGTTACGGATATCATCAAAAACGTTGATCCCGAAAGGATTACTTGTCGCAACGGTCAAAAGCTTCCCTAAGACGCCCACAGGAAAAACTTTTTGCTGTTCAAGAATTTTTTTGGGAATTGATTTTATAATTTCATCATCAAAGCGAATCGACTTCAAATTGATAATAGGAAGATTTGTTTCCATACTCAAAAAATCCAAAACAACCGCTTCGGGAATCAATCCCTCGGACATAAAATATTGAAATATATTTTGTCCGGCCTTTCGGCTTTTCGCCAAATAGGTTTCTATATTGGTATCGACGATTCCTTTGGATAAGGCCCAGCTTTTCCAAACATCCTGATCAATCATACTTACGAATCCTCACCCTCTTGAGTCACGCGAAAAACCTCTTCGAGCGACGTTTCGCCAGTCAATGCTTTTGCGATTGCCGACTCGCGCAACGTATTCATTCCTTCCTTGCGCCCCAAAGTTTTCAGCTCATGCGCCGAAGCGCCATTCATAATCAGTTTCAACGCCGCCGGTGTCATTTGAAAAATTTCCGTGATCACACTGCGCCCGGAGTAACCCAGGTTCTGGCATTGAGAACAGCCTTTCGCGCGCCAAAAGGTATTTTCTTTTTCAGGATCCAGATTTAACCGTTTCGCCACTGCGGCATCGATCTTATAAGAATACCGACAACGAGGACAAAGACGCCGAACCAGGCGCTGCGCGGAAATCATGATCACGGTGGATGCGATTAAGAAGGGCTCAAGCCACAAATTAACCATACGAATAATTGAACTGACTGCGTCATTAGTATGGAGCGTACTTAAAACCAAGTGTCCTGTCATAGCGGCTTTGACAGCGATATCGAGAGTTTCCGCGTCACGAATTTCTCCAATCAAAACCACATCAGGGTCTTGTCGTAAAATGGATCGAAGAGCGGCGGGAAAACTCAGCCCCACTTTATCACGAACATTCACCTGATTGATTCCATAAACCTGATACTCGACCGGATCTTCCACGGTCGTAATATTCACATCCGGACTATCCAAGTATTTTAAAACAGAGTAAAGCGTGGTCGTCTTGCCGCTTCCCGTAGGCCCCGTAACCAAAATCATACCGTGCGGGCGCTCTGCGGATTCACGAATAATTTGCTGCTCTCGCTCCGTAAACCCTAACTTTGAAATATCATGCGATTGGGCGGTTGTATCCAAAATACGCAAACAAACTTTTTCACCATGCGCCGATGGTAAAATGGACACACGCATATCCGCTTCGCGTCCGCGAAACTTAACTTTGAAACGGCTATCTTGAGGAACGCGATGCTCGGCGATATTCAGCTCACTCATAATTTTGATACGAGAAACAATCGCTTCACCGTAAATTTTATTGGGAGTCGCAATCACTTCAAGCAAACCATCAATACGGGCACGGACACGCACCTCGTTTTCCCAGGGCTCAATAAAAATATCACTGGCTTTGCGACGCAACCCTTCGATCACAATCATATTTACCAGCTTCACCACCGGCGCTTGATGAGCAAACTCAATCATTTCTGCCGTATGAGACGAATCGTCCGTGTTATCAGACTCAGACTCCACCATCCGCGCAAGCTCTTCCAGGCTTGAGTTCGTAACAACATCAATTTTCTTTTCATCAATCTGCCCCGCCGCGGGAGGAGAAGTTTTGTATCGCTGCGCGATTCCCTCCTGAATTTTTTTAAATTCTTCTACATAAACCACAACCCGCCGTTTTGTCATAAGCCGCAACTCGTCCTGAACGCTTAAATTAAGCGGATTCGCCATCACCACCGTAACCGTATCCAGGTCACATTGGACGGGCAAGATAAAAAAGCGCTTCGCAAACTCCGCCGGCACCACTTCAACAAGCTCAGCATCAGGATGCTGCTTTAAAAAGTCAAACGCGGGGAAGGCATACTTCACCCTGAAAAGATCATACAACTTACCCGTATCGCACAGACCGGATTCAAGCAAGGAGTCAATCACGTGAATTTTTTCCTTACCACGCCGCTTCGCAAGACAAACACTGACATTTTCAGCCGTGGCAACACCTTCGGATATCAGAAGCGATTTAAGATCTTTCTTATCACCGGCCATAAATACCTTTACTTGTACAAAAACTCAATTGTTTTAGTAATTTCTTCCGGAGTCGCGATGAACGTAAATATTTTTTTTCGGATCAAAGCCTGCAAAGTATCAATCGGATTTCGATCCAATGGATTCGCAACTGACATATAAAAGTACTTTTCATCGCCGTCAAAAGGAACAACCATGTATTTTTCGCAAAAGTTTTTTCCAACCCACTTTATCGCCTCGGGATTGCACGAGTACTTGAGCAAAGGAATATACGGAATTTTCAGCTGTCGCCCCAAAGCACTTGCCAGCTGAACCGGATTGATAATCCCTTGCGAAATCAAGACCTCACCAATCGGCTTAGGAATTGTTTTCTGCAGATCGAGCGCCTGATCTAATTGATCCTGCGTAATGGCACCATCTTCGATCAAAATGGCGCCGATTCTTCTGCGTTCTTGTTTTCTAATTTCCATAGATTTTGAATATCAAAGTTTTATTTTTAAAGCAATGACCTATAAATTGCTTTAAAAAATTAAGTTAGTTTTAACTCTAAAAAAAGTATATATGCTCTATATTGAGTTTACAAGTCATGTATTGCTATTTTTATAAAATAAATTAACAATGCGCAAGATATTCAAATTAAATGACTTACGAGAATAAGCTTACAAACTAAAAAGTTTGAATTATGAAGTAAAAAGAAGCGAAAAAATCAGGCTAACAAACGCCAAAACTGCTCTACCGCTTTACTGACTGCTTTGCGTTGAATTTGCTCGCGATTCCCCCAAAAAAGATGCCGTTCAACCTGAGCATCCTTTTGAGAAGCGACTGCAATAAAAACTAATCCGGTCGGTTTTGTTTTGGTTCCGCCGGAGGGTCCGGCAATCCCCGTAACACCGATACCAAAATCCGTTTTCCAAAAATCACAAGCACAAAGCGCGAGTTCAGCTGCGACCTCAGCGGAAACCTCTCCAAATTTTTGAATGGTTTGCGCATCGACACCAATTTTGGCTTTTGCCGCAGCATCATAAACCACCGCTCCGCCGCGCAAAAAACGACTGGCTCCGGCATGTTGTGTCCACGCAAAAGACAAACTCCCTCCGGTACAGCTTTCAGCAACGGCGAGCGTTTTCTTTTTTCGAACCAACAACTCTCCGGTTAACTCCGCTAAAGACCGGCCATCCCACCCAAAAATAAAACCTTTAAGCCTGCTCTTAATTTTTGACTTAAGCGACTTTATTATTTTTTTTGACGGCGAACGTATG
>CAZSVD010000379.1:0-5293 GCA_964610145.1 uncultured bacterium
GGCACCGGAGAGTACTCACGCACTTGAACTACTTGAGCACCAATCACCCGGGTATTATAGAACGTCTGCCCCGACGCACCGGCAACCGAACTTTGCGTATATTCAAACGCACTGCTATAGATAGTAGATTTCACTAGTAAATCAAGAGCATCGCTCGTGCCAGTTCCGGCATATGGATTCACATAGCTGCCAATACCACCAGTGGCAGAAACTTTAGTTCCGGGGAAATCAATCTGAGCTCCTTGAATGCTGAACTCATCGATTCGGGCGAGCTGAAATTCACCGCTAAATACATCCGCGGAATGATAAACATAATTTGAATATGTATCCGGCTTACCATCTTTGTAAGTAACCGCGTATTTAATTGATTTTCCGTCAGAGTAATAAAACATTTCGTAAGATTTTTCATAAGTTCCGGAACGATAAGCAAAAGATTCCGATTTTTCCAAAAGTCCACGGTTGTTGTAGGAATTATAGGTCTTTTGGCTGAGGTAAGATCCAATTGCTGCCTGCCCTTCCACCTTGGGTTTTGAATTCGATAATCTCAATTCCTCCAAACTTAACTTGCCGCCAAGGCTTTCTGCGATTAACTTAATACCCGACCAAACTGACGAGTTCCCGAGCGACATCGATTGTTTGAGAACAGATTTCCCGCTTGTCCCCTCAACGACTTCAAGAATGTAATTGTCAAATCCTTTACGGGACAAGCGGAGCGTGTAGTTTTTTCCTGCATCCATAGCTACGCTTACAGGACGATAATTTGCATCAAGCAGGGTATCCCATTTCTGTCCGTCAAAAAATTGAAGCTGTAACACACTCTGAGCCTCGGGTTTCTCCGATACAGCAACGAGCCTTACAGACCTATAACCGGAGGTTCCGAAATCAGCCTGATTCTCAAAACCCACATAAGATCCATTATGCAACAGAGTTGCATTGATCACTGTTTCAAAGGTGAAGAAATCTTCCACGGATGTTAAGGTTGATTCAAAGCCGGACAGCCGCGAACCGATTTGAGCGAGCGTAGCATTCACATGCGTCATGGCCTCTTTTTGCTCCGGCGAACGAGTGATCTGAATTGCCGTCACCACTTTACGCAAATCCGTCGATGAAAAAACTAATGAATTCAACTCTTCCATATTTGCGACCGCTGTCGTGCCATGAGCAGTCGTGACGGTTACGGTATAACCTGAGAAAGTCTTAAAGATCGCTGTCCAAAAATTAAAATCATTTTTTACTGACCACGAACCTGTCGTCGTGAACGAATCATTTTTTTCATCCAGAAAGTCGCGTACTTTCGCAATGTCAAATCCGGTTAATGAAAAATCAAGCTTGGCCAAACGATCATCGACCGGCGGTATGCGCGGTAAATTTCCCGCCGCTGCAAGATTGACTGTCCCGCCAAAGTCGACCGCACCGCCATACAAACTGCCGCCAATTTGCTTACTACCCGCGGGTATATTTCGCGTTAAATATTCCGCTGGAAGATCCAAACTCACCCCGCGCAAACGAGCTGAAATATCTTCAATCTGTGAAGTCTTGAATTCCATCGCGCTGTTGCCTGTCGCGAGAATCTTAATGTAGCGAACATTCATCGCGGCGAAGTTCAATTCCTGCTTGCCTTTATATTGAGTAACGCCATCATATAGCGGAGAAACCGTTGTCCAATCCGTGCCGTTATTGGAAACCCGAATTTCATAATCGGTAACATAACGCAAATCTCCGTTCCAGAAAGTCAGATCAATATTATCAATCAAGCGGCTTTGACCAAGATCCACAACGCCGATCTCCGTAGGAGCCGAACCGGCAGGAACTGTAGCATTCCAGAATGTAGGCGTTCCCTTCGATGAGGTATCAAGTCCGCCATCCAAAATATAATTCATCTTATAATTGTATCCATTCACCACGGGAACATTCCCATCCGTGGAAACAGCAATCGCTTTAGCACCCATAGTTGTCTGAGCATAATCCGGTGATTCGTTGTAACCGGCAATCAGTTCCTCTATAACGATATCTTTATTGGGTGTGGCGACGGTACCGGTAGCATTCAATGTAAACGATCCGCTCGAAAAATATCTGATTTTGGTTACATTTTTAATCTCATCGATATTAACAACCTGTAGCCCTGTGTAGAACATATTGTCAGTTGAGCCTGCCGGAGGATATACGGTTGTCCAACCTGACGGATTATCCGTCGTTTGAACCTGAACCTGAAAGCCCGTAAAGAAACGCGCATCACCATCATAGAAATGTAGCCCCACTTCGTTAATCGTGCGTGGTTTATCTAATGTAACGGTTGCAAATTCAACAAGCTCTCCGGGCGATGCAGCTCCGACACGCGCAAAATAGGGGTGCAAGGTATAAGCATTGTTAAAATTAGCGGTTGTTAAACTGCTTGCTCCTCCATCAATCAGCGCATCTTTACCCATAACATTGTAGGTATTTGCCACAGCCTGTGATGATCCGGCGGGTGCAGATGGAACAGTCACCGATGCGCCATAACTAGATTGCGCATAATTAACCTGTTTTGAATTCGCAATACGCACTTCATTGATCACCGAGAAGGCATAATTCGTATTTGCAACCTTAAATCCTGAGGAGTAAACCTTTACGTAGCGAACATCAGTAGATTCAAAGTTAACATTTTGATGTCCACTAAAACCCGAATCCTTCCCTGTGCCGTCAAAAACAGTCTTCCAAGTCGATCCATCTGCCGAAACATCGATACGATAATTATAGAAAACGCGACCATCCAAATCATAAAAGTCTAACTGAACGTTATCCACGCTCTTATGTAAAAAGCCAAAATCAATCACTCCCGCTTCTGCAAGTTTCTCATCCGCGGTGGCTTTGGTTACCCAATATTGCCCGTCATTTGGAATCGTTGAAATATTACCGTCGATGGCATAAGCGCTCGAGCCTTCGAATCCCGGATAATCGTGCGAAGCAATAATTCTGACGTCAGTTGATACATTGGTGAGCGGAGCGCGATACCGCGCGGTCATTTCGCTGATTTCGACAAAATTATTGACCGAGTTGCGCGAAGCCGAAATTCGAATATAGCGAACATCTTGCGCGGTAAAATTAATGCTTTCAAGACCGCTATAAATAAAGTTCTTATCGCTCCCATCAAAAATAGTATGAAAAACCCATTGCACATTAGGATCGGCCGGCTGAGCGGCTACTTCTATTTTTAAGTTATTAAAGGATCTCGCATCAGAATTCATGAAATCAACGCCAATTTCATTAATTAAACGATTTTGACCTAAATCAAGTGTTCCGATTGTGAACAAATTAGTCTTTTCGGAATTGTCGTTACATGCCGAGCTACAATTATAGGATGTGTAAAGCCCGTAAGAAGTTCCGGAATAATCTTGCGTATTTCCGTCATTAATTGAGCCCGGATTAATCACGCTTGCATTTGCAGGAATAAACCGAGAGCCAAAAGCATTGAGAGCGTAATTGACTCCATTCGTCTTATTTAAGCGCACTTCCTGAACGCGTGCGTAGCCGTCATTTTGACCTGAAGAGAAAACCTTCACAAAGCGAACATCACGCTCTTCAAAACTAACATTCTGCAATCCACGATAATTTGAATTGCTTCCCGTTCCGTCAAAAACCGTTTGCCAGTGAACTCCGTCATCAGAAACATCAACGCGATAGTTATAGGTGATATAGTTGCTTCCGTCGTAAAAATCAATTTGAACTTCATTCACCCGCTTTGCGGCACCAAAATCAAGGACCCCCATTTCAACCAAATTTTCATTCGCGGCCATCGCCATCGCCCAGGTAGGACCATTCATATCGCCGTCAATCGCGCGCGCAGCGGTATTATTCCCGTTTAAACCTCCATAAACATTTGTGTTTTGACGAACAACCGAAGGTTCAAATAACTCAGGAGGACGTGTTCGGTTGTAAACTTGTATTTCTTCAATGCTCACATGCCCGTAAGTTGCACCTTCCGCAGAGATACGAATATATTGAGCATTAACATCTATCGATTTTCCTGTCGCGGGATCCGTAAAGTTAAAGACCTGGTCGCCGGTGAAATTAAGCGACTTGCCCGTACTATCAAATACGGTTTTCCAAGTCCAAGTCGATGGGTCACTGCTCGCTCCACCATCAGAAACTTCAATTTTCCAATTATCGAGATCGCGTCCATCATCATACATATCGAGATCCAATTCATTAAACGTTCTCTTCTTGCCAAGGTCCAAGATTCCGACCAACCCCATCGTATCCGTATTATTGGTAGGCACATTAACGGACCACTCCATATTACTATGGGCATTATTCATATCCACACCGCCATCAATCGCGTTTGAGGCAACCGTGTAAATATTCGTCAACGGACCGGATTGAATAATATTCGACCCCATGGATTTCGCCGCTAAATTCACATCACTTGTGTTTTTAAGCGAAATCTCTTCAAGATGGACATAGGAATTCGCGGTTGAACCTGACGCAAAAAGTTTGACATATCGGACATCCATAGGACCACCCGTCGTTGGATCTTCGAATTGAACCTTCTGCTCACCTTCGTAATTATTATGCGTATCGGCCCCGCCATTAAAAACCGTGCGCCACTTCACACCATCCGCAGAAACGTCCACACGATAATTATAAAATTGACGGGCATCATCGTAAAAATGCACATCCACTTCGTTAGCTTTTTGTACTTTTCCATAATCAAAAGTTCCAATATAGGCCAACTGCTCCGTCGAAGTTGCCTGAACTGTCAAATAATGTCCATCGCTACCATTTGCAAGCTGGCCATCCACAGCATATTGCGCTGAATCCGTGAAGGGCGAATATCCAAAATATTGGGCAAAATCGATAACCTTTGGTTTGCTCGACTCAGGCTCAGGCACGCGATTGCGCGCCGTCACCTCATCGAGCTGTATTTGTCCATTTTTGTTATTTCCAGAAACGGAAATGCGGATATAACGGGCATCGCGATTAGAAAAGTTGAAGGTCTCAAGCCCCTTATAAAGACGATTCTCCGGAGTAACAGTACTGTCATAAGCAACTTCCCAGAGTTCATTATCTTTATCCGTCTTTCGTGTTTCAATTCTGACGTTATAGTAAAATGCATCCTGATCTGCATCATTAAATCCGATAGACACTTCATTGATATTGCGCACAGCACCCAAATCCATTGTCCCCAGTTGAACGAGAGCTTGGCGATTCGTAAGAGCGCTTGCATAGGCATAAACTTTCCAATCTCCGGTTTGATTTGAAAGTCCGCCGTCATTGAGAACGTTTGCATTTGTAACTGTAACGCCGGGTGTTGCCA
>CAZSVD010000380.1:0-2517 GCA_964610145.1 uncultured bacterium
CTAAAAAAGCAAAATCCCAAAAAATACGGTGTTGATCCGCGTTACACGGCTTATTCTCCGGATAAGCCTGAGCATTATTTCAAGGTGTTTGAAAAGTGCCGCAAACTTTGGCTGACCGAGCCGAAGTGGAAACCAGCTTTGCTCAAAAAGATTCGTTGTGCTGCGTTGATTGTGGCAGGCGATCGTGACATGATTCGTCCCGAGCATTCGCTGGAAATGATGCGGCTGATAAAAAAATCACAGCTGGCGATTATTCCCGGAACCACGCATTCGCTTTTAAAAGAAAAACCGGAAATTGTGAATCAGATTATTTTGAACTTTCTGAAAAGTTAAGCGCTGAGGCAATGCTGAAAAATATTTTTCTGGGAATTTTGACGGCCTATCAGGCTATTCTGCGCGCTTTTTTGGGTCCGTCTTGCCGTTTTTCGCCGACATGTTCGGAGTATGCTCGCGAGGCGGTGGAGCGTTACGGCGTGTGGCGGGGCGGTTGGCTCGGAATGAAGCGGCTTTCGCGCTGTCATCCTTGGTCGGGGAAGTCAGGTTACGACCCAGTTCCCGTTTCTTTGCCTTCGAAATCTTAGGCTTTCTTGGCTTACGTTTAGACGGCCCGGAATGATAACGGTCAAAAATTAAATTAACCGCGGTTAGTAAATTATCGCCGCGCAATTCGGGGCGCAATTCCGCGGATAGTTTTTTTTCATCTTCACGGCCATGGCCGGTTCTGACAAAAGCAGTTTTGACGCCGTATTTTTTTCCGGCTTCGATATCCGTGGCTTTGTCACCGATAAAAAAGGTCTTTTTCTTATCAAATTCAACGCGTTTTTCTGCTTCCTTAAACAAACCGATCTCCGGTTTGCGGCATTTGCAGCCTGCGGTTTTTCCATGCAGGCAATAATGCGCGGAAAAAATATCAATGCCCTCTTTCGCGAGCTCCGCGAGCATATGTTTATGCACATCCCAGCAGGCTTCACTGGTGAATACGCCGTCGCCGACACCGGCTTGATTGGAAATCACAATAATTTTGTATCCGGCTTCGTAGAGTTTTCTTAAAGCTTCGACTGCGCCTTCTTCAAAGCGGAAGTCCTGGGGACGCTCAACATAACCCATTAAATCGACGTTAATGACACCGTCACGGTCTATAAAGATAACTTTTTCCAAGATAAACTCCGACTTCGAACAAAAGGGTTAAAAAAATAATCTAAGCCATGTAGAATGTTTGCGAATTATAGATGAGTTTGGCATCTTTGAGCAAAAGAGAATCACGATATGTTAAAGCTGTATAGCACCCTGACTAAGAAAATAGAAGAGTTTAAGCCGCTTATTCCCGGAAAAGTGTCGATGTATGTTTGTGGGCCGACGGTTTATGACTACTTGCATATCGGTAATTTTCGCGGCGCCATTTTCTTTAATTTGGTACGCAATTGGCTTGAAGCGTCGGGTTATCAGGTCAAATACGTTTATAACTATACCGACATCGACGACAAAATTATCAAGCGCGCGGCAGAACAGGGGGTGAGTCCCTCCGAACTCACCAAAAAGTTTATTGCGGAATTTGAAAAAGATTTTGCGGCCTTGCGTCTGACGCCTCACACCAAAAATCCCCGTGCCACGGAATATATTCCCCAGATGGTCGGCACAATTGAAAAGCTGATTCAAAACGGGAAAGCCTATGTGCATGACGGCGAAGTGATTTACGCGATCGATGCTTTCGCGGGTTACGGCAAACTTTCGGGAAAAAAACTGGATGAGCTGGAGGCCGGCAGCCGTGTGGAAGTTGCCGCGCATAAAAAGAACCCGTTTGATTTTGTGCTTTGGAAACCCGCCAAAGCGGGAGAACCCGCGTGGGATTCTCCGTGGGGGAAAGGACGTCCCGGATGGCATATTGAATGTACCTGCATGATTCACGGCGAGCTCGGCGAGCAAATTGATATTCATGGCGGCGGGATAGATTTGATTTTTCCGCATCATGAAAATGAAATCGCGCAGGGCGAAGGCGTTACCGGAAAGCCATACGTGAAATACTGGATGCATAATCAGTTTATTAATTTCGGCGATGAGAAAATGTCCAAATCGCTTGGGAATGTGATGACCGCGCGTAAATTCCTTGAAGATTATCACGGTGAAATTCTCAAGTTTATGTTTTTAACGGTGCATTACCGTTCCATGCTTAATTTTTCAAAAGCACAGGCGGTGCAGGCGATGAGCTCTTTGGGACGTATTTATGCGTCGCTTGAACAAGCCGCTAAGTTTGCCGCCAAAGGCGCGGCGCCTGCTTTTGAAGCAATGATCAAAAAAGCGGATGAAGAAATTACGGCCGGACTCAATGATGATTTTAATACGCCCGTTGTGTTCGCTCAGATTTTTGAAGTCACCCGCACTTTTAACGGCTATTTTAAAGCGGGACAGAAAATTTCAGCGGAAGCGAAAGCCGTTGCCGCGCTTTATGCTGAGTGGATGGCGAAGTGGGGCAAAATCCTCGCGCTTTTCCGCGAAATTCCGGCTGAGTTTTTAAAGCGA
>CAZSVD010000381.1:0-2254 GCA_964610145.1 uncultured bacterium
GTGAACCCCTCCGACCAAAGGATTAAAATAAACGGTCTCATTCGGATGATTGCGCAACATCCAAAAGAAAGGTTCGGCAAAAAGCAAAAGAAGAATAACCCCGAGAATATTTTTTTTAAGAAGAGAGTCGGCTTGTATCAAGAGAGTTTCCCAGGCTAGGGCGGCCAGAACGACAAGCGGCGGGTAAACAAAAAGAAAATGGCGCCAGCTGTCATAAACGATTGAATTCACAAGAATCGCGTAGGCAAGAGGGAAAATTGCGCAAAAAAGAACAAAAAGTAAAATCGGTAGCGCGATCTTTTGAAATAAGCTTTTGGCGTTGAGCGCAAAAATGCAAATGGCCGCGATCACGAAAAGCGGGCTTGAAATCAAAATCCATTTCGGAAGGTAATACCAAGGCGTCTTCCCATGATCGTAAATCATGCCTTCAAACAAAAGTTTTCCTTCGGCTCCGCTGAAATTTGAAAAAGCTTTCAACGCATGCAGCGGATTATGAATGGGATCCAAAAGCCCGTAAGGCCAGAAAAGCAGCCCGCCTAAGTAGCCGATGGCAGAAAGCGGAATTAAAATTTTCAGAAGCTGTTTAAATGAAAAAGATCCGGGTGCTGTTTTTAGCCGTATTAGCCAAATCAATCCCACAAAAAGCCAGGTGTAGCAAAGAAAAAGAATGCCGCCGACTTTGATATTAATCGCGAGCGCGATGCCGAGCGCGGAGCCCAAAATTGATTTAAAAGTCGGAGCGGGCAATTCTTGTAAAAGCCTGATGGTAAAAAACATATAAAGTGCGGCTGCCGCTGCAAAGGGAATGTCTTTGGGGTTATTCATACTATTTCCCAAAAAACGCGGTGAAAGCAACATCATCATCAGTGCAAGCGTTCCTGCGCGCCAACCGCCCATTTTCTTTGCTGAAAGCCCTGTGAATAAGACGGCGCCAAATCCGAAAAGGGCATTGAGAATGTGCCTTGTGTCATGCCAATGCGGGCGTATTAAATCCTTCATGAGCGAATATTCACTCACATTTTTCAGACTGTCGAAGAGGACTCCGTAAATTCCGGCTGATAACGTGTCAAATAAACCGCCGTAAAGATATTGCGTGGCCGCTGAGCCGTGCGATTCTCCGAAGGTGAGTACGCTGCGGTCATGGCCCAAGGTAAGAATGAATTTCAAAACAAGTTTGCCATAATGGCTTTGAATCCATTCATCCCAAATGATACCGAAGCCTAAGCTGAGAATGGGCATCCCGAATACCGCGATTAGGGAAATCGCAATAAAAGCGAAGCGCCAATTAAGAAACGGAAGGGGAAAAGCCGGCTGTGTTTGGGGCGGCGCGCTTTGCTTTTGAGATTTTTTCTGCATCGACGTATTATAACCATTTATGCGTCAATTTTTAGAGCTTTTTAGCCGATAATCTCCTTCATGGCAAAACTATCGATTATTATTCCGGCTTACAATGAAGCGCCCACCATTCGTCAGCTGGTACAGAAAATATTAACTGTGCCGTTTGACGTGGAATTTGAAATTATTATCGTGGATGATCATAGCAGTGACCGCACGCTTGAAATTGCCGCCAGTTTGCGCGGTGAATCCGAGCGCAAGATTCGCATTTTTCGAAATGCAGTCAATCAGGGAAAAGGCTTCTCCATTCAAAAGGGATTTCAGTACGCGACCGGTGATATCGTTGTTGTGCAGGACGCTGATTTTGAATATGACCCGCATGAGATTCCGCGTCTGCTGAAACCGATTCTGGAAGGGAAAGAACAAGTGGTTTATGGAAGTCGGTTTTTGCGCGACGGACGCCCCGACGGAATGGCATTACCCAATTATGTTGCCAATAAATTTTTGACCTGGCTAACGAATGTTCTTTATGGATGCAAACTGACCGACATGGAGACTTGTTATAAGCTTGTAAGGCGGGATTTGCTCGCGAGTTTGAATTTAACCGCGCGCCGATTTGATTTCGAGCCCGAAATTACTTCCAAACTGGTTTTGCGGGGAGTGCCGATTTGCGAGCTTCCGATTTCTTATCACGGGCGAACCGCCGCGGAAGGAAAAAAAATCAAAGCTCGTGATTTCTTTATGGCCGTTGAGGTTTTATTTAAAAACCGCCGCTTATGAAAATACGAACGAAACATTTCGTTGTTTGCATTCTCGTCTTGATCTTTTTAGGACGTGGAAACAGTTATGCGCAATCAACCCAAATGCGCGAAATTCGCGTCAAAGCCGCTGTCACAGCTAGTTATCAATCTTCTCCCGC
>CAZSVD010000382.1:0-19883 GCA_964610145.1 uncultured bacterium
CACAAACTAACCTCGATGCTGCTAAGAGCCGCTATGTGCAATTGGGATTGGCGATTCACATGCTTACTCAAGCGGAGTTTCGTGTTTTAGATGACCGTGCGCAGCAGCAAATTACAAAAACGATTAAAACAGGGCGAGTCGCTTTTGCGGGAAGCTCTATGGATTTGAAGGATCTTGGGAATGCTTATCCTTACTTGCTTGATGCTGAAGGAAGATGGCGCGGAGATGCGTCTAGCCAGCTTACAAAAGCGAGAGATTCTTTGAGCACGATTATTGCTGAAATGACTAAAAAAATTTATGGAAGTAATGTGAAAGAATTTACGAAGAAGAGTATGCCCGCAGGCCCCGAACGTGATTCTCTAGTTGAGTCTCTGGAGAAATTTGAAAGAGCTTTGGCAAGTCTAGAACAACTGACTACGACAAAAAGTGATTCGCAGCTTGCTAGCCGTCTTCGGGATGTTTTTGCCGATATTATGGGCGGCTCGCGAGGGTACTTTGCTTCGGAATATATGCGCAATCGCATTATGACATTGAAAGTCGCCTCAAAACGACACCCATGGCTTGAAGATTTGATTGTTCTTACTATGACTGTGGCTGCGCATACGACCGCGGCTGGCTTAGATAATTATATCACCCGCTTTTTTTCCGGTGAAGTTTCTTTTGGAAAGGCATGGGCCTCGGTGAAGGAAAGTGTTCGTATCGGCTGAGGGGCAACGGTGCAGATTGGAGCTGGTGGTGTTAATGTGTCGGTTCTGATTGTAACGGTTTTAATTGGTCTACCGACTCGGTTTGTTTTTGGTGCTAACGACAAGGAAAAGAGGGCTGCCGCAGAGAACTATGCCGATCTTTTGCGTAATTTGAATGAAGCCGCGAAGCAGGAAGCGTTGAAGAAAGAAGAAGCGCGCACTTTAAAGAAGCGTTTGGGTACCGATAAGTCACGCTTGATGATTTACACAAGAATTCTTTCGAATCTGGAAGATTTGGCAAAGAAAATTATTCCGTCCGATAGCAATCAAAAGTCAATTAAATCTAAATTTGATATTGTTTTCTCCAATGACCGGGGCAGTATCCAGCGCTATGAAGATTTGATCCTGAGAATTCGTCAGCGTATCACGTCGGTTCAGGGTTCCATCGTACGGGCGAATTCAAGGCTCGATGAATTGGGAGAAAGTAAAAAAGGCGCTGCGGTTAACGTTGATTTTCCCCGTGAAACGTTGAATGCGGAGTTTGGCCGGCTGGAAGGCGCGATAACTTCTTCCGAAAATGAAGGTTCAGGTCTTGCCGGGCAAGATCGAGTCGATCATTCCTTTGATGTATTGGTGGAAGGCGCTAATGCGATTGCTTTAAGAACTCTGGGTCAATCTTTGAATGATAATGGACCAACAGCACCCTCCAATCTTTTGGATGCACGCAATCCCAACTTTGGTTATGTCGGTGTATTAGGGATACCTGAGATGAATATGCAAAGCGGGCCTGGCGCTAACGGCGCTCGTGTTGAAACAATTTCGATACCTTTACCCGCAATAACAGGAGCTGCGGATCGTCATATTGCGCTTATTTACTCGTATGAAAACGCAAAGATGGAACATAAGCAAGCCGAAAAATCCAAAGATATTAAAACAAAGTTTGCATCTTTGACGGCGGAGTTAGGCCGTCTTCAAATTCTTGAAAAATTAAAGACATTGCGCGCGAATGAAGTGGATCAAATTGTTGATTTAGAACGCTTGATTCAAACCCTGCGTGTTGACCAAGCAAATAAGAGTGTGATTTTGCAAGCCGGTATCTCTGAAAGCGGTACAGAAGCCGTGGACGCAATTATTGCTAATTTGCAGGATTTATTGCAGGAAATGAAGGGGGCGCATAGTGAAGCCGCAGAAGCTTTAGTGAGAGAAAAAGTGGCTGTGCAAATTGCAGATGCCAAAGCCGACTTCGAATCCTCTTTAACTTCTTTGCTTGATTTTGGAAAGAAAAATGGACTGCGCATGCAGCTCGTAGGCGGTTTGAGTGCCAATGTTGCGAAACAGCTTCGCAATGCTCCGCAAGCTGATCTTGCTCAGCGTAAAGCCGCGGAAACGGCGGCGTTTATGGAAGTGCTTAGCCAAAACCGTGTAAGTTTTGATATTCGTTTTGGTTGGATGCATGAGGCTCAAGATTCACCTTTGTCTCATGGTCGTGAATATCTTGCTCTTGGAGCGAATGTACAGTTGCTCAGCACAAATTTTAATGCGATTCAAACTCACTTTAAGGCTATGCATGAGATTTTAAGTGTTGAAAAGACACAGACAGAAAAAATGAAATATGAGCGTGATCTGTACTTACTCGAAAACGACGTTGCTAAGCTGATTTCGGAAGTTCAACAGCGTATTAGCATTGTTCAGAAGCAACAAAAACTTGCGGATTTGGTTAAGCTTCGCAGCGGGAAGCAGGGTTATGCGGATGCGGCGATTGATGTTGCGGGCGGTGATTTAATTAAAGCCTACAGCGAACTTTGGGGTGCTTTTGGTTTGTTAATGCAAAAGAATCAAGAGTTGCAAGGCCGACTTGAAATTATTTCAGGTTCCAAAGGTACTTTTAAACCCGAGAAAGCAGCAGGCACTGACGTTCGTACGTTAAGTGAACAAATTATTTCCGCTTATCTTAGGACCTCTCCGAGCGATGAAGGTGTTAAGTTGGAAGAAGTTCCAACGCCGTCGCTTGATATTCACACTATTCCGACAGATTCGTTTTTAATTGATAATGAAGAAACAGGAAATGAAGCTTTCCGTCAGGCAGCCAGAACCATTGTGGAGGCTTCTGGTAAAAGTGAAGATGCAGAAGCGGCGGCCAATATCACGTCGAGCATTCTTTTTAAGCGCGCCAATGTTGTTGGGCATCAATCGGATAGTGAAGTTTGGGCCGGGAAACTTGCAGCCAAATACGCCGAACTAAAAAAGCCGGGGGCAAACGGACAGAGTTTGCTTTCCGAGATTGAGTTTGATAAGGGGGATTTCTATCGACAGATGTGGAGTATCTTGCTCCGTTCCGGCTTTGTTATGACCGCACGCGCAGAAGATTTAATGCGTGATTCTAAAATTGATTTGAACCATATTGCTTTCGCGGAATTTTTGGTGACTCTCGAAGATGTTATGTCGAGTCGCTTGGGTGAGCCGGTGCATATTAATCTCAATGATATAGCGGAAGCTCGCAAAGCTTTAATGAAAAAATACCCCAATCGCCCTGAGTATTCCATGAGAAGCCCGGTTGAAGGGGCTGAGATCCTGACGCTTGTGCTTTATCGTCAGTTTGGTGGCAAGGAACTTCTCGGCCGCTCATTCGACGATATTTTGAATAGCCCGCAAGATCAAAAGTTAATTGAGCTTATTAGCCCTGAGCTTAATTTGAACAACTTGTTTGTGCGGATTTTGGGGTATAAGCTGAATCAAAATCGCTATATGGAAACTCGCGAAGACGCTGTGGAGATTTTGTCGGATATGAAGGGTCGGTATGACAAAAAAACCGGTAAGTATATGCGAGCTTTGATTGATCAGTCTGATCCTCACGTAGAAGCCGAAATTATGTCTGTTTTGAGCATGATGAATTTTTCGGGACTGCCCAAGGAAGTATTCCAACAGCATTACGGCAAGTTGATCGCGCGTTTTAGCGGATTAATCAGTAGTTCTGATTTTTATCGCGTAACCGAAGAGAAACTTTTAAAGTTTTGGAAGCCGACAATTGCGGTTCGTCTTAAAGCTTATTTGGACGAAATGGATCAAAACCACACAGATTCCATCACAGTCGAAGTCTCCAAAGGTAAAAAGGTTACGTTTACGCGCGCAGAAATATTAAAGCGTTATCACGGTGAAATTGATCCGATTTTGGAAGGTCTTGTTCGCGGAGATGCGAGCTCGATCGTTCAGAATATCTTTTTTGGAAATGGTATTGAAGAGGCCGCTGATCGTGCGGCTTGGCAGGCATTGACGCTGGAGCAGCGTGTTGAAATTATGGAAAAGCGCCTTTCGGTTGTCGAAAAGTTATCGGCAACTGCAGGTCAGATGCTTGGTCTTGGAACTAAATCCGTAGAGGAAAACTCGACTTTACGCGCTCAAATTCAGGGAATTTTGTGGGGAATAGCACCGGATGTTATTGCGGGTGACGGCGCATGGGCACCTTTCTTTAAAGCGGATGGTTCTCCTGAAAATCCTGATTTAGTCCGAGTTTTGTTTGAATACGTTCTGGATGCAAAGAATAAACAGCAAATTCTCGACTATATTAAAACGACCGATCCCGTTCGCTATGAGGCTATGACTCCGCGTCAGAGACAGGGGCTGATTATGGTTTTGGCTCGCGATATCGTTTTAGATATGTGGAAAGCAAAAGAGGAACAGAGAGCAAAGGAAGAAAAAGGAAAAGCGCAGCCTAAAAAGCCGGGTGCTTTTTTGGATTTAGAAAAAATATTTAAATCTCCTAAATTTTTGATGGCAGCGGTTGGTGATTCTGTTCCGTCTCCGGCGCGTGTTTTATCTGCCGAAGATAAACTTAGAGAAGAACAAAAGGTGAGCGTGTCACGCGTGATTTCCGAAACTCTCGGCCGTCGCGCGATTATTCAAAAAATGGCGCAGCCTTATTTCCAGTTGAGCAGTGCTCAATTGGCGAATATTGACGATGAATTGCAGAGATATCGCGCAGGCAATCCTAAGTATGAAAATATTCAAGATATTAATGATTACCTGAAGCTTGTTGAACAAGACACAGCGCAGTATTTTAAATGGGTTCATGAAGTAACCGCTGTGAAGTCTGAGGTTGGTGATGAGTTGGCCGGTGAAATTGATACGCTCGCGAAGGGCAAGCTCGGTTATTGGATCAACCCCGCTGAAAAGCAGGAAATGATTAAGTTGATCAACGGTGCGGATGGCAATCCCGGTCTTAAAGGTATCAGTATTTCTGAAGAGGAAGCTCGTGCCTGGATCGGTGAGATGCTCCTTCAGGGCGAAATTTCTCTCGATAATCCCGAGGGTGTGATGGATATGATTCATCGCAAAATTAAAGTCGAAATGTTTTTACAGGCAACGCATATGCTTTATCATAAAACAGCCGACGGCAAATCAGTCTTGTTGGATAAAGGCAAGATGTCGTCGAAGTCCCGTCTTGTTTTAGCGCGTCCCGATGCATGGCAGGACGCTATGATGCAATATGCTCATGAAATCAAGCTTGAAGGTCTTGTTGATTTGTCTCTGAATGGCTTCGAATATGCGGGTCCTTATCAGGATCTTTTCTTAAATTTTCCGCAAGAATTTGCTAAAAATCTTAATTTGGTTGCGCATGAATTAAATCTGCCGAAGCAGGATTATAATGCTGAAGATGTGATGGTTTTGCTTACAGCGGATAAGCGAACCGGCTTGGCCGCACAAATTGTGAAACTTGCTTCATTTGGGCATCAGCATTTAACAGAGCAAGATAGCAAGGCGACCGTTGCGATGGCGTTCAATTATATCCGTGATTTTAGTTTGATTGAAGCAATTAACTATCTCGCGCATGACGGTCACTTTGCCTTTGAGGCGATTGACGGTGAAATTCGGGATGCTCGCCGTGGTTCTCGCTATATCGTGGATCCTCAATATACAATCAAAAAGCATTTGGCGGAGCATCTCAATGCGGATTATCGCAGCTTGGCTGAAGTTTCGATGTCTTGGGGAGATCAAACAGAAAACGTTGATTTAAACCTTTACCGCTTCTTGCGCAAAGCTTTCCCGACAACATTTGAAGATGTGCTTCCGATTCGCGATGACTCTAAACTTACGACTCCTGGGTTTGTTTTACACGACCCGCTCTGGTGGATGAAAGAGTTTAAGGCAATAGATGACGCTATCGGCGGTGATAAAGCTTCGATTAATGACCGCATTGCCGCGCGTTATAGCTTGTTGGATTTCATGAAGCGTTCTTACACCTCAATGCGTACGGTAACGTTTCCGCAAGAGTTAAGCGCTAAGGCTGACTCTGCCGCATATAAAGCGCATATCGAAAAACTTCGTATGGATTCGGCCACAACTTTGCAGAAGCTTGTTGATAGCTTTATCTCGACTTATTTAGAGAGAAATAAGCGTTTAGAAAGGACTTCTGATCCTGCTGTTGTTGAGCAGAGTTTGATCGTTCGTGCGAACGTAGATCATTTCAAAGAAGATCGATTGGCACGCAGAAATGTTTACCAGCAAAGATTAAAAGAGATGGGGTATTCCAAATTCACGCTTGCTACGGCTGACGAATTTAAAGCTTCAAGCGAAGATGTTAAGGCCTTGATCGAAGCTCTTTCTTCGTGGGATGGCTGGAACCATGCAACCCCCGAAGAGAAAGAGTTGCGTGAGAAAATATCAAAGCTGAGCCGGCGCGAATTAGAAGTCTTTGCGAATGATATTTTGTCGCAAGGTACGCATCCTCAGGATCTTTTAATTATTCGCCATTTGTTGGCGCCTATGATTCGTATTGCTTATCGTGAAGTTCATGGTGAAAGTTTGCCGTTTGGAAACCGTGATGTTCAGGCGGATATCGATGGGTGGGCTCAGGAGCTTATTCAGGTTCTTAAGCCGAATGAAACCGGTTTGCGCTATTCCGCTGAAAGTTTAACCGAAGCCATTAACCGCTTTAAACAAAAACAACAGATTGTTGTCGAGCTCGGCAAAGGCGTTGATACACTTGGTTTAAGCTGGGATACGGCGAAAAGAAAGCAAAGTGAGCTTTTACGTATCGCGAGTGATGCTGTGAACCAGAATCTAACCCCCGAAGATGTCGTTCGGTGGTTTGAGCGTGCTAAGGAATATTTGGATTTGCGCAAAGCCCTAAATCCGGCGTATGCGGCGACTAATCAAGATAAGCTGCAAGCCCTATTCTATGCGGATATGGTGATGGAGCTTGGTATTGCGACAAGTATTCGTCAAAAAGAATCGAATCCCGCGGCGATTGTGAATCTTTGGGATTCTTTATTCGGATGGATCAAGAATCCTGAAGCGCCTAATTCCGCTTATATGATCAAACCGCAAAATCTCGGCGCCGCTGATAAAGCTCGGGATGATTATAACTATAACTATTTTGTAAAAACATGGAGCCGCAATCTTTCGAATACTTTGCGTGACTTCATTGCGCAAGGAAAAGTTCCCAAGGTCAATTTTGAAACCTTGCTTTTAGAAAAGGCAAAACAGAACAACAGAGTAATGGATGAAATTTTTGACGAAGTGAAAGCTGAAATCGCTGCGTTGGCGAAAGTTGACGGCGGAATTTCTGCTGACAGTTTGTATGATTTGGATCTTAAGTTTCGTACCTTTTATCAAAACCATCTGAATGAGCACGCCATGTCAAATGATCAGCCGCTCACGGATCGATCACCGCGCATTGCGCGTTTATCTCCTCTGCATGTTTTGATTATGGTGGATCAGAGCACTTCCGATCCCGCAAAGCGTATCGGTATTTTAAATATTGTCGGACGCAAGTTGGGTTTTGAGCCCAAAGATTATCAGGTGATGGAAGAGTATTACTCCTCGGTCATGGAAGGTGTTAATTACCGTCAAAACCTGCGCGTCATCGACACACTGGCGCCTGTGGATGAGTCTCAGAGAACCATTTTTAGTAAGCTGTTTAACCCCGAAAAATACGGTGCTTTCAACTTTGTTGGATTGGGAGTTCTCGCAGGCGTGTTATCCATTGTGATTAACTGGCTCTATAATAAAATTAAGCGCAAAGAAGGAGTGACGGGGTATACCGCGGAAACTCTTGCCAAAAATAAAACCGCACTTCTGAAGAGCTACTTAAAAGATGCGACTCTCAAATCTCTGACCTATGTGGCTCTTTTTGGATTGCTTGCCGCTTTGACTCCATGGGCGATTGCGCATGCGGCGGTTATTCCGTTTATCTCTCTGCCGCTTTTGGCATTTGTTCACTACATCATCTTTATGCGTCCTCTGATTGATCAGCTTTCTTATTTGGCAATATCAATGCCGAGGGGTAATTACAAGCAGTTGTTTCAGGTGAAGTTTTGGAGCGTTGCGGCGATCGGCTTTTTTGCTCCGGCTGTTTTGATGAGCGTCGCGGGCACACTCATGACGCTTTGGCCTTTGCTTGTGATTCCTGCGATGATTCTTGTGCAAGCTTCGATACGTTTTTTTAGCAATAAGAAAAATGCCGGATTTATTGTTTCGCCTTCTATGGATCCGGGTTCGGATCGTTTGAAAGATGATTCACTTAAACACCAGAATATAACCGACATATTCAGCCAGTCACTTGAAGACATTGCCCCGAAGAAAACAACGGTGAATTTATCTGCCGAAGAGAGAAGCAAATTAGCTCAGCCGCCGTTGATTAATCAGGAAGATCCTCGTCGGTCAATTCGCGATGAGGTCGGTGGATGGATTGCTGAGTCCAGAACTGACGGAAAATTAACAGCGGACGACCAGCGCCGAATTGCGCAGGTTTTAGGTGATGAAACATTTGATCGTTTCATGGTGGATATGACCGCGGCATTTTTTAACGGCGGCAGCTTTGAAGATGAACGCAGAATTATTGGGCAAGCCTTAAAGAGTTTAATGCTGAATAATTATGAGGGTGCGTTGAGCTTGCCATTTTTGAATGGTATGAACAATGCGGGTGCCTTGCATAAAGGGCAGGCGGTTGCGATTGACATTATCAATCAGTATTTTGCGCAACTTCAGGCGCGGGGAATAAGCACAGAAATATTGGATAGTATGGCGGAACGTTTTATTTCCTTTATGACTCCCGGTAGCCGAAAGCCGTCACACTCACTGATGTTGGGATTGACCATGGCATTCGGCGAAGACGGCCGAACAGTTCCTTGGGGATCACGTTCTTATAATGGAAAAGCTGTTCAGGTTAATTTCACTCCGGAGAATATGGTTCTGCTGAGACATTTACTGGGTGAAAATGATGAGGCGGTGATTGCGGAAATTCTTAAAAACGTTGAAGTTTATGTTGGTCCGGCTGCTTTAGAGCAGAGAACAACGGCTGAAGCTGCGGCCCGCGGTAAGCAAGTTGTTTATATTGATCCGAACATGCAAATGAATCGCGATGGTTTTTATCATGGCGTTGTTCGCGTTGTAAAACAGGCGGATGGTCAATATAAGGCTGAGTACCAAGATTGGATTCAGGCCAGACAAGAAGCCGAAACTAATGATTCGCATCCGCTTAATAAAATACTGCCCGCGGAATTGACTAGAACACCCGCGGGTCAATTTCTTAAAGCCGATGGAACCGCGATTAGTGCCGCGCTCGCAGACCGTGTTTTAACTGTAACAGGTGTCGACGGAGTTGAGCGTCACTTCTTGCCGCATGTCTCTGTCGTGAAGACATTGGACGGAAACAACATTGGATCGAAAGACTCGATACTTCATTTTGCCCGTGCTCACGTTGAAAATGACAAGGTGGGTTCTATTCAAGGCTTGCTAAGCTACGAGGCAGAAACACCGAGTGACTTTCATCGTTCCGGTGATTTTGCCCATAAATCACTGGGCAATGTTGGAATTGACGACTCTCAGAATAATGACCATCAGCGCCAGTTTGGTAAATACAGCGAAACAATTGAAAAACTGATTCAGGACGCGATGGCCACTGAGGATTTGCCGTTGGGCGGCTATTTCACTCGTCTTAATATTTTGACGCCGAATCTTTTTGAGCATGTCGGTAATCATTTTAAGAAAGCGATTGTACGCGCTAAGCTTGAAGTGATTATTACTCAGAATAATCCTGATCTGGTCGCCCGTTTGGGGCTTGATGCGGATACGATTAGGATTCTTCAGCTTGAGCTTAGTGAGCCGCAGGCGAAACGTGAAATGTGGAACCGCGTTTTGGGACTCAAAAGCGTGCAAGTTGCTTTGATTGGTTTGAGTGATGCCGATCAATTGGCGATTAATACGGACGTGCTTGCGCGGTTTACCCATATGCGTCAGGCGGATTGGAATACTTGGCGCGATAGTTTTAATACATCTGATTTCTGGCGCTATTTCAACGGTGAAGATGAATTGAAATCAAACAACAATGCGGAACTTGATGCGCTTTTCCATTGGGTAGGCGAGCATTGGACAGATATTCAGGATTTATACGATCCTGTTACGGGTTTATTTAACGCAACGGAAGCCAATATTGAGATCTTGCGTTCGCGGACGGCTTCGGCTCCTGTGAATTGGGAAGCCTTTGCATTTTTAAGCTCCAATATTTGGAAAGCACAGTACAAGCGTCATCACGCCATAGTACAGCAGCTCGCGACAGATCCGCGCCTCGACAAGAACCCGGTCCTTTGGATGGAGCAACGCTCGGCCTTGTTAGTGCGGGAAGATGGAACAGCACTTATGATCGATGACCGTGATCAGGTAGATGACTATGGTACGAAAACCAGCAAAGGTTTTAAATGGAAGTGGAATGACATTTTAACTGAAATGTTGCGTGAATACGGTAAGTCTTTCGCAAGACAAAAACCTCAGCGTGATTTTAACGATAAGCCCAAAGATAGCTTATTATCGAATTCCAAGTGGTGGGCGACGCTCGTGATCGGCGCGATGCTTGCGGTGATGCCGGGTTGGGGCGGCGTTGCGTTTGTCGGATTAGCCATGATGTTTACCGGCATTATTATGGCGGTTGTGACCATGACATCGCTTTACGGTATCTTTAGTTACTACCTTTCAAAGATCCATTTTAAATTACGATATTTTGTTCCGAACTTATTTGATTCAAAGAACAAAGTTCTTTTGTATGCGAGTTATATCCTTTCATTTCCGATCGCGATGGTCGTTGCGCTTGTACCGACATTAACCCTGGGCATTTTAACCTGGTCGGCAGAAAAATATATCAGCTCGAATATTTATTTGCCGCGCGCATTCGATTTGGGAGATTTTTGGAATACGATGCATGACGGTTTGGTGGTTGCTCCCGGACCCTTGCTTTACCGCGAAGGATTGATCAAGAGCTTGTGGCATGACGCGTTTCATCCCATTATGTTGCTCGTTAAAGTCATTACCGGTTTTTACCCGAAGTGGGTTTGGTACAAGATCACGACCGGTTTCAAAGTCACGATGAAAAGGGGAATTGTTCAAGGGCTCAAACAGGGAGTAAACGCTAATCCCGGACAGGATTTATTTTTCCCCGGATTCTTTGTGCCGCCTATGTTTCCGCCCGCGCCTGTGAATACCGAAGATTTGCCGATGAAGGCAGCTATGACGAATAACCGCAGCACCACCTTTTTGATGAGTGTGATTATTTTTGCGGGGCTTGCGGTGAAGATTATGCTAGCCGCCAGCGTTACGCCTGCAATTGCCTATCTTAGCGTGACAGCAGTCGTTTTAGGTGTTTTTGCTTTAGTGATGCGTGCGCGTTATATGTGGCTAAACAAAGATGGAAAGAAATCTGCTTACGACACCGCCAAGCTTCCAATTGTTTTTAACATTAATTCGAATACATTGAAACTGAAAGATGTTTCGACGACTTTAAATTTTTGGCAATTTGTTTTGGCCGGGTTAAATGGGTGGGGACGTAATACGGTTGCCGCGCAGCTTTTAGCAGAAACTCTCAGAGAGAATAATATGGATCCTACCAATATGACAGCAGATGAAAAGTTGTTAAATCAATGGGCAATTCGGCAGGCTCTGGATAAGGCGGCTATTTCACAGATGACACCTTTTGTTCAAGGGAGTATCTGGATGATTGGAATGTTGCTGGCCTCTGTTTATTTGATACCTGTTGTTTTTGTGGTAATGCAGCCAGCTTGGTATGTTCTTTTTGTGAGTTTGGCTTCAGCCTTTATTGGCTCTCCGACAACAACATATGAAAATAGTTTGGCACGCAAGTCACCAGGGCAGGGATCACGCAAGTTGATTTTGAAAGGTGCCATCGGTATCGGGATATTTTTATTCCTGACGTTTCATCCGTTGGGGGTGCATTGGTTGGCTCTTGCATTGCAAAGTTTTTCTGACGGCTCAATGCTTGTTCAGGCAACGACAGTCGGTTTTGGCGATACGTCTTATGGTTTAGCCATGGGATTGCCTGGCGCGCCTGCGATTTTCCTTTTGATTAACTTTTGGCTTTTAACCGGACAGATTACTATTGCGGTTATGGGTCTGATGGTTTGGTTTTGGAGAAACGCGGTGGTCTCTAATGTGCTGAAATCAAAGATGCGAAATGCGATTCTCAATGCTAATAGCATCGATGCTTTGAAGAAGCGTGTCTCCATCGTCAAGAAAAAGCACGGCGTTGTTCCTCATTATCGAATTACCGAAGTTGAGAAGTGGCTGGGTGACTCGAAATTGATTCCGCCATCGTTTCAAAATGATTCAAAAGTGAAAGACAAGTTACAGCAGCTCGCTACAGGAGTTGTGGCGCCCGCAGCCACACGATTTAGCTTCGGCAAATTTATCCGCAATTCAGCCATTTTTGTTTCGACGAGTGCGGTTGTAGCGGCGGTTATCAGTTATTTTGCGGGGCGCGGTCAATGGCTCGCGGATAAATGGGCTGCGATTATTGGTTATTTCCAAACAAGTGCTCCTGTCGAAAAAGCGGCTTCACTCACGGCGGAAGAAACTGAAACTTCGACTTCATTCCTTCATCACGCATCGGAGTTTGTTGCACATCATTGGCAGCAAGGGCTTGCTGCTGTGGTTTTGGCGATTTCGGTTGGAATTTTGATTCGTTTGGGTATTAAAGCTTATTCAAATCGTCAGGCTGCGGCTCCGGTTATATTAGACGATCGTGATTTAAGACTAACAGGTAAATCATATCAAGGTGCTATTGATGCGGCTCGTATGAATGGAGTGCTTTTAGCCATTTTTGGAGTTGTTAGTGCGGTTGCAACAATATATTTCGTTATTGCGGGAACTGCGGTGTTTACTATGGGGGCGTTCGCTTTGGATGGAATTGTCGTGTTGGTGTATGGCATCAGAATGTACCTGAATGCAGAAGCTTCAGTAGAAAAGCGATTTAGAGAGATAGAAAGGACTGAGTCCGAGCTTGCTCATCAACTTGATAGCACTGCCGCGGATCACTTTATCGAGCGGTTGGGAAGCTTAAGAGGCGAGATTGATTCTGCCCTTTCAGATATCAATAATAATTTGGATGCATTGGAACAAGCGCTTTCAGCCTATGCGGGTTTTATAAATGGATTTAATCCGGTTGTCTACAATCAGGCGACATCCGCGAGGATGGCTGAGGCAATCAGAGTGAATGCTGCTTTTATTGAGTCTGCTGAAGCTCAGCTTGCGGAGAAAAAAGCAGCTCTTGCACCAGCATCGGATGAAAGAAAAGTATGGGATCTTGGGGAAAGCGAAACGAATCTAACAGCGGCTGATCTGGAAACTTTGGCTGATCGTTTTATCAGTTCAGGTTTGTTGGGTGGTGATGAAGCACGCCTTAGATCGAAATTATCAGAAATAATTAGTGCGTTAGAAAGTGTTGCTCAAGCTGTGATTGCTCAGAATGGTGAAACTCATGTTCGCAATCAATATCAGGAAACCGTTCGTCATATGGTTGAGGGTTATGTCGATGGTGCTATTGAGGCCATAAAGGCAGAGCAAAATTTTTATATCGCTTCAGATGATGTTATGAAGGCTTTGGAAGAGGCTGTTAAGCTGAGCAACGCTGAGGATGGAAATCGCAAAGTTTTTGGAAGCTATGTGAAAGAAGCAATTCAAGGCTTTTTGAAGCCCAAAGATCCTCAAATATTTGAGCCGCAAAAAGCGGAGCCCGGTGTTGATTCTCTTCCTTCACATGCTGAGCAAGATTTGAAACCGGTTCTTGGTGCTGATGCAGATGCTGCCAGAGGTCTTAGGATCAATGGTACAAGTGGTGCTAATTATGAAATTGTGGGTGTGAACGGAGCAGAATTGATGGCAACGTTGAGGGAGAGAACTTTCTGGCCTCAGTTGGTTACACAGCATGTTCTTAATTCAGCTGAACAAGAAACGATTCAAGACGGTTTTAAATACTCATGGGCTCGTCAGGCGAATGGTGATATCTGGGTTTATAAGGCAGCGGTTCTGACAGCGGGTAAGTTTGGTGTTGAAACTCGAATTTTTGATGTAGTTGCTCGTTCTGAATCCCGTAATGGCGCACGCTCAGAAACTCGTTTGGCACCTGAGGTTGTGGCGATGAATGTTGAAGTAGCGAAAGCGACAACCGCAGAAGTAAAAGCAACGCTTGTAGCGGCGATTAATACCAAAGCTGAAGAACAGGCTCGTTTGGCAGCGGCGGCTGGTTCTACCAACGAAATGAAAATTAATGCGCTTTTGCCTGATATTACACGCGGACAGGAAGCGAGAGATTTTGTGGCGGCATCGATTAATGAAGTTCTTGCTGGTCTTGATGTTGAAGCTGATGCGTCAGTCAAGGGCATTGTGGTCATTAATGCTGTTAACTTCAAGACTCCGGCAAGTTTGCAGGCTGCGGTGGATGAAAACCTGCGTAGTGGTAATCAAGTAATTGTTGCAACAGGTGGTGCAAGTCGGGCTGTGGCATTAACTGCTAGCCAGAAATTAACAATTGTCAGAGGCACGGTTGATGAAGTTATTAGCTTGAATAAGTGGACTACTGAGCAACTTCAAGGTGCTGTACAGGTCAAGCACTTGGCGCAAGTTGGCGCTGAGCATCGAGCCTTAATTAGAACTATTGCTGAAAAGACAGCAGAGCGACTTGTGTTTGTAACTGATGAAAAAGTCGATGGCGTCAAGGCTGAGATTGATGCGAATAGCTTGCTTGAATCGATTGCGACAGAGATCAAGACTGCAGTCGCAACTGCGGTGTCAGCGTAATCCGCTTAAAAATTGGGGAAGGGGAAGTCGCCCGGAAATCCCGGGCGGCTTTTTCATTTATATTTGCTGACCAAGCATTTCTTGGTTCTTTTTGACTGATCGGGTAAAATTCCAGCCTTATGAAAAAGCTCAAAATTGCTCTCGCTCAAATGAATCCCGTCGCGGGAGATATCGCGGGGAACACGGCCAAAATTTTGGATTGGATGCAACGCGCCTACGCTGGAAAAGCGGATTTAATTATCTTTCCCGAAATGGCGCTCTGTGGTTATCCGATTTGGGATTTGGCGAATCACCCTGATTTTATTAAAGCCTGTAAGTCCGCTGCGGATCAAATTGCCGCGGCAACCAAAGCCTTAAATATTTCCGTCGTTTTTGGCGGGATTGATACGCCTCAAAGTAAAACGAGTAGTTCCGCGCGCGCAAAAGTATATAACTCTTTATTTTGGGCCGAGAACGGAAAACTCTTGTTAACCTACCATAAGCGTCTTTTGCCGACTTACGATGTCTTCTTAGAAGATATATTCTTTGAAGCAGGTAAAAAAGCGGGGGTTTTGAAATCTCGGCTCGGAAAAGTGGGTGTCATGATTTGTGAAGATATATGGGATGACGCTTATGATTTAAAACCGCTCAAAGAAATTAAAAAAGCAAAACCTGATTTTGTGATCAATATTTCGGCCTCACCTTATTATCAGGGCATTCAGTCACGCAGAAATGAATTGCTCGCCGCTCAGTCAAAGAAATACAAACTGCCGATTGTGTATGTAAATCAGGTTGGTGCGCAGGATGATTTAATTTTTGACGGACGTTCGATGGTCTATGACAAAACCGGAAAGAAAGTTTTTGAAGCCCCTGCTTTCGAGGAAAATATCTTTACTTATGATATGACCACAAAGCGTCAGCCTTCGGCGGCGAAACGCACAGAACCCGCAGAAATGTATGCCGCGCTTGTACTCGGAGTGAAAGACTATTTTCGCAAGAATGGTTTTAAAAACGCGGTGATTGGTTTATCCGGGGGAATTGATTCCGCGCTTGTGGCGGCGATTGCGGTGGATGCCTTGGGCGCCGGAGCCGTACGTGGAATTACCATGCCGAGCCAATATTCATCCGAAGGTTCGTGGAAAGATTCGATGGATTTGGCAAAGAACTTGGGAATTCAATGCCGGGTTTATCCAATTCAAGAAAAATTTGATTTTATGCTGAAGCAATACTGCGAACAAAAGCGTCGTTATGGTGACGCGCTTCCCGCGGAAGGAACTTTGGGCTTAGCGGTTGAAAATTTGCAGGAGCGTATTCGCGGCATGGAGTTGATGTTTATTTCCAACGATGACGGAAGTTTAGTTTTAACGACGGGGAATAAATCAGAGCTGGCCATGGGATATTGCACGCTTTATGGAGATATGTGCGGCGGTTTGGCCGTGCTCGGTGATGTGTATAAAACTCAGGTGTATGAATTATCACGTTACCGAAATACGGTTAAGCTTGTTATTCCGGAAGCCATTTTAACGAAGGCTCCGTCCGCGGAATTGCGGCCCAATCAAAAAGATCAGGATTCATTGCCTGAGTATGACATTCTCGATGAAATTCTTCGCGGGTATATCGAAAAGAATATGACCGCGGAAGCTATTGCGACATCCATGAAAAAAAGAAACGTGACGCTGGAATTAGTGCGACAAACTTTACGCAAAACCGATTTAGCGGAATATAAACGCCGCCAAACGCCGCCGATTTTGCGGGTTACCGAAAAGGCCTGGTTTGGGCGAAGAATGCCGATTACCAATCGGTTTAATTCGAAATAGACAAGGTTTTGCAGCGGTTCAAATCCGATCGCTTCCTCTGATATCTCTTTTCCGGTTCTGCTATAATGCGCGGTCTTTTTAAACACAGGTGAATCAGGAGTTATTGTGCTACCCAAAAAAATTGCGACGACGATCCGCGAGTTAGCGGAAGATAAAAAAGCCGAAGAAATATTAGTTTTGGATGTGAAAAAGCAATCCAGCTTTGCTCAGTATTTTATTATTACCCACGGAAATACCGACCGTCATGTGAACGCGATCGCTGAAAACATCATCTCCGAAATGAAGAAAAAAGGAGAGCCGGCGTGGCAGGTTGAAGGTTTACGCGAGGCGAAATGGGTTTTGCTCGATTTTGGGCCCGTTGTCGTGCATATTTTCTTAAAAGAACTGCGTGAGTTTTATGCCCTTGAGCGTCTCTGGGGCGATGCCAAGCGCGTTTAAACCGCACTTTTCCCGCTTTAAACGAATACCATGAAGAATAAGCTTAAAGAAGTTGTCCTTAAGGCCGCGACTGAGCTCTGCGGCGGAAATCTTCCCGAGAATTTTGATTTTGAGCTGATGCCTCCCAAGGATCCTGCGCATGGAGATTTGGCCTGCAATGTTGCCATGAAAATTTCAAAGGTGGTTGGGAAGAATCCCCGTGACACCGCTTTGCTCATTAAACAGCAATTAGAGTCGAGTGTTTCTGATATTTTAGAAAAGGTTGAAATTGCTGGGCCTGGTTTCTTAAATTTTTACCTAAAAAAATTACACGTGGACTGATTGTGCGCGATATCTTGTTTGCAAAAGAAAAATATGGCCGTTCGGATTACGGCAAGGGGCTCAAAACAGTAGTCGAATTTGTTAGTGCTAATCCAACCGGTCCTTTAACAATCGCGCATGGACGTCAGGCTGCAATCGGAGATTGTTTGGTGCGCATTCTCAAAGCCGCGGGTTTTGACACGAGCGCAGAATATTATTTGAATGATGCGGGTCGACAAATGCGGCTCTTAGGCGGAAGTGTTTTTGCGCGCTATTCTTCTGAGTTTGGGAAAGCGCGTGAATTGCCTGAAGACGGATATAGAGGTTCGTATATCTTTGATCTCGCCAAAGACCTGATTAAAGCGAAGGGTGATGCTCTTTTGAAGTTGCCGGTTGAAGATGCTGAGGCGCAGTGCACCGATTACGCAAAAGATACCATCATGAGTTGGATCAAAAAAGATCTCGAAACGACGCGGTGTCATTTTGATAATTTTTACAGTGAACGTACGCTTTATGCTGAAAATAAAGTTGAAGAGGCCCTGAATCTTTTAAAAGATCGCGGCTATATTTTTGAAAGCGAAGGGGCTGTTTGGTTTCGCTCTACGGATCTTGGAGATGATAAGGACCGCGTGGTTAAAAAATCCACCGGCGAATACACTTATCTCGCGCCTGATATCGCTTATCACATGACCAAATACAATCGTGGATTCCGCAAGATCGTGAATCTTTGGGGTCCCGATCATCACGGGTATATTCCTCGTCTGAAAGCGGCTTGTCAGGTGTTGGGGTATGACGCGGATAAAATTCACGTGGGCATTGTGCAGCTTTCGACGCTTTATCGGAAAGGTGAACCGATGAAAATGTCGACCGTGCCGGAGAGTTTATTACTTACAAAGAATTATACGAAGAAGTTGGTGTGGACGCCGCGCGGCTTTTCTTTGTTTTGCGACGTCAGGAAAGTCATTTGGATTTTGATCTTGAAGTCGCGAAAGAAAAATCTCAGGAAAATCCTGTTTATTATCTTCAATATGCGCACGCGCGCATTTGCAGCCTTATTCAAAAAGCGGATCGTAAGATTTCTGATAATCCGGATGTTGCGATTTTAGCTAAACTTGAAACCGAAGAAGAAGGCGATTTGATCGGAACGCTGGGACAATTTTCGGATTATATCCGTCAATCCGCTGAAACGCTTGAGCCTTACCGCATGGTTGATTATTTACGTCAATTATCCGCGAGCTTTCACAAATTTTACAGCCAATGCCGCGTTGTTACCGAAGATGCCGCTTTGACTGAGGCCCGCCTTGAGCTTTGTGAGGCCACGCGAATTGTTTTGCGTAACGGTCTTGAGCTTCTCGGTATTTCTCAGCCGACGTCGATGTAATGGTGTCTGACTCTATCCCGGAATTTTCTCCCGAATTGCTCAAAAAGCAAAAAAGCAAACCCAGGGTTGTTTTTATCGTGGGGCCAACCGCCTGCGGAAAATCCGCGCTGGCTATCGAAATCGCTAAAAAACTCAAAGGCGAAATTATTTCCGCGGACTCGATGCAGGTGTATCAGGGAATGGACATCGGAACCGCGAAGATCAGTATTAAGGATCAACAGGGTATTCCTCATCACGGAATTAATCTCGTTCCCGCGACGCAGTCTTATAACGCGTATGACTTTCGGAAATATGCGCTGGAAATTATCCGCGAAATTCACGCGCGCGGAAATTTACCCATTATCACGGGCGGATCGGGCCTTTATGTGCGGGCCGTTTTGGAAGGGCTACCGGAAGTTTCACTGCAAAATGAAGTGATGCGTGAGAAGTTAGAAGCACGCCTTGATTCGGAAGGGCTTTTAAAGCTCGCGGAAGAGCTTGAGGTGATTGATCCCGAACATTTTTCCAAAATGGATTCTAAAAATCCGGTACGCGTGATTCGCGCGCTTGAAATTTATCAGGTAACCGGTAAAAAACCATCGCAGGTTCGTGAAAAACGAACCAGCCTTGAAGATTTGGGTTATTTTCCTGTGGTCATCGGCATTGACCGGGATCGCGAATGGCTTTATGAACGGATTAATGAGCGAGTGGATGAAATGTTTGACCAGGGGCTGGTGGATGAGGTGAAATCATTAATGAAAGCCGGTTTGTCCAAGACGGCAAGTCAGGCCGTGGGCTATAAAGAGATTATTGAAGTTTTAGGTTCTGAAGCTCTCTCAGAAACTCGCTTCACTGAGGCGAAGGATAAAATCAAACAAGGCTCAAGAAACCTCGCAAAACGGCAATGGACCTGGTTCAAGCGGGAACGCGGCATTAATTGGGTTTATTGGCCGCAGGACGCCGAACCGGCCGTGTTTGCGCAATATGTTGTCAGTCATTTGAAATATGCCAATGATCCGGGTGTGAAGGAAAAAGAATAATGGAAAAAGCAGTTCTTGTGATCGTTGAATTGTCTTCAAAAAAATCGCGTTTTCATTTTGATGAAGAATTAGAAGAAATGGTGGAATTGATTCGTTCCGCGGACGGTGATCCGGTTGCAGCCGTACACGCAAAACTGTTTCGTCCGAATGCGAGTTTATTTATCGGATCAGGAAAAGTCGATGA
>CAZSVD010000383.1:0-2697 GCA_964610145.1 uncultured bacterium
GGGCGTAATCAAACGAGTTACTTTTCTTTCCATCAACCCTTTAGTTTTGGAGGGATCGCCCATCTGCTCACAAACCGCGACTTTTAAATTTTTATCAAGCAAGAGACGCACATAACCTGAAAAAGCATGGTAAGGAAAACCGCACATCGGAATACGCCCCGCGGCACCCGCTTCCCGCCCCGTCAAAGTAATATTCAGAATTTCCGCGGATTGAACGGCATCTTCAAAAAACATTTCATAGAAATCACCCAAACGGAAGAAAAGAATCGTGGAAGAAGGCAGTGTCTTTTTAATGGAACGGTACTGCTCCATCATGGGCGTTAGCTTGGGCGTGGATTCGAGATCGAGGTTCAGTTCCGGTGTAGACATGCTGGATTATATAGCGTGGATATGCGCTTTGAAAGAGCTAAACCCGGGAAGTTTTCTTAAATGCAAAACGCAAAGACTCTAAAATAAGGACAACCGCCAAGCCCAATAAAACAATCGCAATCCAGGCCTGAAGATCAAGCCCGCCCCGGGACAGCGAACCGGCAATCATTCCGATAAAAGACCAAAACGTCATCGTCAGCAAAAAGAACATCGGGACCAAAGCCAGCCACATATTCTTACCCATTTTTTTCATCCAAATCGAAATGGCAAAAAGGGAGAAAGCCGCCAGGAGCTGATTCGATGTTCCGAACACAGACCAAAAAACTTTCCAGGCAGGAATGATCTTCCCTGCTTTATCGGTAACACGCATCGAGACACAAACCAAAGGTATGATCAAGGATATCCCGGTGGCAATCGTGCGGCCCTGATCTTCGCGCCAACGCAAAACTTCCTGAAACAAATAACGCGCAAGCCGAGTCGCTACATCAAGCGTATCATAAATAAATGTCGTAAATGCCAGCAGCACGAATGAAACAACAAATTCGCGAGGCAAACCCAAATGCCCGATAAAACGGCTCAGCCCCACGGCGTAAATTCGATCCGGTGAGGCCCCCGCAAGTGCATCACTTTTCGAAAGAATCATCACTGTTGCCAACGCTAAAATCGCGACCACACCTTCCAAAATCATCGCGCCATACCCCACGCTGGCGCAATCGGTTTCCTTTTCAATTTGTTTGGAAGTTGTTCCCGAGCTCACTAAACCATGAAATCCGGAACAAGCCCCGCATGCCACTGTCACAAAAAGCGCCGGGAAAAGCGGCATCCCTTGAGGATTATGCCAGCCGATAAAAGCCGGATACTGGACCGGTTCGCCTCCGATAAAAAGTCCCACAAGTCCGGCGGCGAGCGTGGCGTAGAGAAAGAAACCTCCCAAGTAACCACGCGGTTGCAAAAGCGACCAAACCGGTAAAATGGAAGCAATCCAGCAATAAGCGATCAAAACAAAATTCCACATTTGCTGCGATGTAAAAGGTCCGCAGGCCGGAATGCGCAACGGAATTTTCCCGCCATACCAAATCGAAATACAAACCAGCGTTATAAAAAAAGGCGTCGCAACACCGAGCTTCATCTTAAAGCGGTGCATCGCCACACCCATCACAACACCGATCAATAAATAAAGCGCCGATGAAGAGGCAACCGCCCCACCCAACTCCGGTTCCGCAAATGAAGCGGATGTCAGGTCAGTAAACGCCGTAATGACATACATCAGCGAAAGCCAAACAAATGCGGTAAAAAGCAAATGTCCGCGCGGACCGAAAAGTTCGCGGACCATTTCAACAATCGACACAGCTTTATGTCTTACAGAGCCGATCAAAGTGGAAAAATCGTGAAAGGCGCCGAAGAAAATCGCACCACCCACAACCCAGCACAAAACCGGAAGCCAGCCAAACCAGACACCGGCCAAAATCGGTCCCACAATAGGGCCCGCGGCCGCAATCGCTGAAAAATGCTGCCCCAAGAGAAAGAATTTAGGCGTGGGAACAAAATCAATACCGTCATTAATCTGACAAGCAGGGGTTTCCTTATGCGCATCGAGCTCAAAATAGCGCTTGAGAAAACGCACATTTAAAATATACCCCAGCACAAACAAGGCAAGAACAAAAGCAACGAGATAAATCAAAGGCATGGTTTATTCTACAATTCGATCCCCAAAATCACAAACAGGAAATCCTTTCCGAAGATTTAATTCGGCAATCCGGGAGCGGCCGCGGAGACCTTGTCAAAGGTCATTCCGCGCATCAGCGGAATTAAAAAATAAGCCGCGCATTGAATCAACGCGGCAAGACCAATCAGCTGCCACAAACCCAGGATCGGTAAAAGTTTTCCACCTAAGATTCCCCACATAATTTGCGCGAGATTAAAAAGCCCCATCAAGAGCGCAAACAATGTTCCTTCTACCCCACTTTGCGTAGTTAAAACCGCGGCCGCCGTCATCAGCGGCAAAATCATCATTCCGCCCGCAATCCCCCCAAAAAAGACAAGCCATGCCGCCGAATCAACGCCGCGCACCGCATAAGTCGTCAAAATATTCAGCGTGTTTAAAACAATCACGGCGCAAAACAATTTCCGCATGGATATTTTTTTCATTCGCGTGGCAAAAAGCACGCTCCCAATTGCCGCGCCGGCCCAGCCCAAACTAATCAGAAAGCCAAGATAGTCTTCCGCGAAAAATAGTTTTTCTTTCATATAAAAGAAAAAGGGAGTGCCAAAAAGAACCGAACTTGAACTCAAGGCAAGAAATAAAATAAAAACAAGATTTGAACGCAT
>CAZSVD010000384.1:0-2473 GCA_964610145.1 uncultured bacterium
TCGAAGGCTGTCCTGCCGGAGCCGGAGGAATCAAATTTTTAAGATCTAAATTACGCGCTTTAATTTCGGAACGAAAAACGGGAGCTGAAAAAATATTTTGCACATTGATTCGACCTTCCGACGGACTTGTTCCAAAATTCATATTCCACACATCAAGATTCAATTGATCGCCGCGCAAACTTCCCGTTGCGTTGATCTGATTCAAATCCTGCGGCAAAGCTTTTAACTTTAAGCGCCCTTGGTCATAACGAAAATCAACTTCCCCTGCAGGGGTTCTTTGGGGCTCGATATCAAACCGGCGAATGTCCGCGTGTATGCGTCCTTCCGGAGGCGCTGAAAAGCCTGCATTTCGAACCGCAGGCAAAAACGCTTCGACTTTATTCCAATCCAAACGCTCTAAATCAAAGTCAAATTGCGCGGGACCAACCGAAATACGTCCGGCCTCTTCCATCTGCAGTCGTCCTTGAAAACTAACATCAGATTGACGTGAAAAAAGTGCGGCTTTTAATTTGAAATCAACCGGTTCATTAAGACGAAAACGATTCACGGTAATCTCAACATCATCTACCAGGGGGGATGCTCCCAGGGCTGATACTTTACCCGAACTTAATGATAAATCCGCTTCAAAATCTCCTAATTTACCGTTTTTGACAGCTAAGCGGTCAACATCCGCTTTCAGTTTTCCTTCTAAACCTGTCAATGTCATGGATGCCGCCAGAACCGGGAGGCTTTTCTTTAAATCATTCAAATCAAGCTGACTCAAATCCGTTTCTGCTTTAAAGTTTTCAATACTAAGCTCAGCTCCTCCTTCAGAAACTTTCATGCGTCCCGAAAGCCGCACATTTTGCTTCGCGCTGAATAATCCCGCGGCAATTTCAAATTCCATCGGGCGGAAAAAAGACACATTTTTTACTTCAAGTTCAAAATTTCTTAAATCAAGCTGCACGGGAAAAGCAGGAGCATCATCTTCATAATGAACATTGATGTCTTTTAAACTCACCTTGCCGATCAAAAAAGAAGTCCACGCGGCAGGCGGAGGCTGATCGGATTCCGATTTCTTTGCTCCGGTAGTTTGAATTTCTGACTGGGCGGATGGCTCAGCGGCAGAAAATTTCAAACCCTGAATTTCAACTTTTCCTTCCGCATTTTTTACAACGCGAATATCCGCGCCATCTAAAAATAAAGATCCTATTTGGATATTGTGCCGAAAAAGCGGCGCAATTTGCAAAACGGCTCCCGCACTTTGAATTTTAAGAACGGGCTCGTCATTACTGAGAACCTGAACACCGTCGATTTCGATTGCAAGACCACCGCGCCATACCAAAGAAAGATTTCCGATATGAACAGGATGCCCCAACGCGGAAGATGCTTGTTTTTCAATCTGTGGACGGAAACGGTTTAGATTAAAAGTAAAAATAAAAATTGCTACGCCTGCAACAACAAAAAAGCCAACTATCAGAAGTATCGTTATTAATTTTTTCATAATAATGCCTTAAAAAGCGGATAGAGTTATTAATTCGACATGCTTATTGTATTCCATTCGGAGAACGAATCAAGCGAGGGATTGTATAATGCAGGCGGCGTTACTTTTTTGCAAAGCTAAACCGTGATCTAAGGTTTATCGAGAATCAGGAAGTAAAAGCAAAAAGCCCTCCCCGCACAGGGAGGGCTTTTTTAAAAATTATTTTTAGGCTTTCTTTCGGCCCAACAAATAATAAAGAATCAGACCTGCAACCGGAAGAAGCAAGATCAATACAACCCACAGCACTTTCTTTCCGGTTGATTGACTGCTTTTAAAAGCATCAACTATCGCAAGAATATCAAGAACTAACACCACTAAACCGAGTATACCACCCATAAATCCTCCTAAATCTAACTCTGCTTTCGCTTAACTTCTTTAACCTTAAAAAGAAACGGCGTGTGAGTTTAACCTCACACGCCGTTGACTTATGAAAAGATTACTTTACGTATCTCTTCGCTTTAACCGCGATCACCGGTACCGGTGAAGCATTCACATCAGCCATAAACCCGGAGGTTGCTGTTGAACAATGCGTTCCCTTACCGTCATCTACAGTCAAGGCAACATTATACTGGCCATACTTGCTGTAAGCATGTTCAGCCTGTGCCGTATTACCTGTGCTGCCATCACCGAAGTTCCAGAGATAGCTAAGCTTATCACCATCCGGATCGGATGATTGTGAGCCGTCAAACTTGCTCTGTTCTTCCGTGCAGCATACGAGGTTCGGACCTGCGTTTGCGATCGGAGGCGTATTGACATTGACCGTTGTCGCTGCTGTGCCAACGCCGCAAGCTGATCCCGTACCGTCATTTGCTGTGACCGTTACGTTGTAGCTGCCGCCCTTAGCATAAGCATGAGACATACCGGAACCACCTTCAACGGTTGTGCCGTCGCCGAAGTTCCATGAATAGTGCAATTTATCACCGTCAGGATCAACGGAACCGGACGCATCCA